>JAHEOI010000140.1 GCA_018610125.1 Verrucomicrobiota bacterium | reverse complement strand
GTCGAACCGTCAGGCGCTCGACGCCGCCGGGGCCAACCTCGTGGCCCTTTGCGATGTCGACTCACGACGCCTCGGTGAGACCGCAGAAAAGCACCCGAAAGCCAAGCAGTGGCGGGATTTTCGGCGGATGCTCGAGAAACAGCATTCCGAGATCGATGCCGTGATGGTCTCGACGCCGGACCATGTCCATGCCCCGGCCTCGATGGCGGCGATGGAGGCCGGCAAGCATGTGAGCTGTGAAAAGCCGTTGACGCATAGTGTCTATGAGGCGCGTCGATTGGCGGAAGCGGCTCGAAAGTATGATGTGGTCACTCAAATGGATAACGAAGGGCATTCGGAGGAATCGATGCGCCGGCTTGTCGAATCGGTCCGGGCCGGGGCGTTGGGCGCTGTCCGAGAGGTCCATATCATCACGAACCGTCCGATCTGGCCGCAAGGAATGAATCAAATGCCCCCGAGTCGGCCTGTGCCGGAATATCTCAAATGGGATCTCTGGCTCGGGCCTGCGCCGTATCGCGATTACCATAACGGCTTGCATCCATTCAAATGGCGTGGATGGTGGGATTTCGGGACCGGCGCGTTGGGAGACATGGGCTGTCACTTTTTTGACGCCCCTTTCTGGTCGTTGGAGCTCGGGTCACCGGAAACGGTAGAGGCCGAGCAGGAGGGGAATACGGAGCTGAGCGCGCCGAAGTGGTCGATCGTCACGTACCGATTCCCCGCTCGGCGTAGCGCTGATGGCCGGGAGCTGCCACCGGTGACTTTGAAGTGGTACGACGGCGGCAAGCATCCGCCTCACCCCGACGGCTTGCCGGAAGACGAAAACGTACCCGACAATGGCTCGGTCTTTGTTGGCGAAGAGGGTGTGCTGGTGGTCGACGGGACCTCCGATTTTCGGTTGTTCCCGAAGTCGCGCCGGAAGCAATGGACGTCTCCGGAGCCTTCTTTAGCGCGGGCACCGGATAACAACCATAAAAAAGACTGGCTCCAAGCAATCCAACAAGGGCGAAAGGCAGGCTGTGACTTCGCGCGATATGGCGGACCGCTGGCGGAGGTGGTACTGCTCGGCAACGTGGCCATTCGTGCGGGCCGGACCATTCATTGGGAGGCGGAATCGCTCCGTGCCAAGAATCTGCCCGAGGCGGATCGTTATATCCGGCGCGAGTATCGGAAAGGGTGGGAGCTATGACCGACTTAGGGTCTGTAAAGAAATGAAAGGATATTTTTAGTATGGAGCGAAAGGCACTGGAACAATTGCTTTTGGAAGGGCCTTTTTCCTTACATGATCTTGTTAAGAAGACCGGAGAGACCCCCGAGGATCTTGGCAATGATCTTGACCACTTGATCAAGACGTTGCGCAACGAGGGAAATCGGAAGATTGAGATCGAGCCGGCATATTGCCGAAAGTGTGATTTTCGCTTTAGCGAGGATCATTTTACCAAGCCGACGAAATGCCCCTCATGCAACGATTCGTGGATCAAGGAGCCCCGTTTTCGAGTGGTGTCGACCCCTTAGGACCCCTTAGGAGGCTGGATTCAAGGGGAAGCGTGCTTACGACGGCTTTGTCGGGTGAGACGAGGGATGTTTTCTTGCAGCCTCGCATTATGGGAGAAGTCAGTGTTCACCCAAAAGGTCGCCCTCACGCTGGCCTCTCCCATCGGATGGGATAGGGGATGCACAGACGCGCGGGGGGCAAAATCGCTCAAATTGGGTCCGTTGAGATGAGGAAGGGCTTCGTTAAGAACGAATGACTCCGTGGCTGATGTTGTTCGTTGCAAAAGATGCCTGCACAACACAGAGAGAAGCGAATGAAGCGGCTGGCAGCCGCTTCTACTTTAGTTCTCCATGCAGGAACTTGGGCAACGGCTAATACCCTGAGAAGGCTTCGACCTTGATGTTACTGACTTGGCACTCGTTCTTCAAAAGCTTTCGCATTGCCGTGACGAAGGCTGGCGGGCCCACGACGTAACAAGTGCGATCTTGAATGTCGGGCACATGCCGGTTGACGAGCTCAAGAGTGATCCGACCTTGGGGACCCTGCCAGCTCTCTTGTGTGAGCGTGTAGATCACTTCGAGATTTGGGTTGGCTTGCTGGAGATCATCAAGCTCCGAACGGTACGCGATGCGCCTCTGGGTCTTGGCCGAATAGAGCAGCGTGATTTGGGCGTCGAAACCTCGCTTTTGGGCGTCTCTGAGGAAACTGATGAAAGGGGTGATGCCGATTCCGCCTGCCAAAAAGAGGCTGGGCCGGCCTTCTTCGTGACTGAATTTCCCGTAAGGGCCCGACACGATGAGCTCATCCCCCGGCTGCTTCTGTTTTAACTGCTGTTTGAACGCACTCTCCTCGCGGAGGATAGTCGCGATCTCGAGAAACGGCTGCGATGGATCCGAGACAAGCGAAAACGGTTTTCCGTTTTCTGGCTCCAACTCGACAAAGAGGTGCTGACCGGGCCGGTAATCGAGCTCTTGCGGGCGCTCCAGGGTAAAGGAGGTGGCGGCATCCGAGATCGGAGCCACGTCGGAGATCTTGATACGCAAATCTTCAATAGCCATGGCGATCCTTCTTTAGACTCAAAACCTAATGGACCAAAAAAGCGAATTTGATCGTGAGTGCGGTCGAAACCGCCGAGCTTGAGTGCAGTATCCGAGCTGGTGCCTGCCCGAGTCAAGAATCGGCGCAAGGAAAACTTCGATTTTGCCGCGCTCTTCCAAATAAGGCCCGGATATGTTAACCTATTGTGACCAATAATATGATGCTTTATGACATGGGAGGTTTTTCTTCGGGAGCTCGGTGAGCAATTGCGGAACAAGGGGGCGCCGTGGCAAGTGGAATGGTTCCCAAACAAGGCGGGGAGTCAAGGCCCGGAGGTGCTTGTGGGCCTTGGCGAGCCGGATGGGACGCCGGAAACAAAACACCCTAAACAAGGGGCGGCCCTTCAACCTCAGGGGAGCGGCTATCGCTCTGTTGCCTCACTTGTCAGAAATACGGGGGAGGAGCGAGTCGCCGCGTGGCGCAGCGACCTTGACTCACCTCAATCCCTTTCCGACTGTCGCTTTGTAACAGTGGTCGAGGATCTCTCACCCGACACGTGCCTCGGCTTCTTGTTTTTTCTGGCTCGATTGCTTGGGGTCTCCGGTTCCGAGCTTCCGGATTCCTGGGCCAAGTACGCCGATTCCTGGGAAGCGGGCGATGTCCATACTACCGGGGCTCCTTATCATTCGTGGGGATGTCTTCACTCAAGTCTTGGGCATAGCTTCTTTACAGTCGATGCCTTCTCCCATTCGCTGTCCTCGCCGATGATCGTCGAAATCGATAGCGGCTTGCTGACCTGTCTTCGTTTTCTGACGGACCTTTTAAGATGGGAGATCGATCCGAGCGCCATTCCGGAGCGATTGCCTTCAGTCGAGCATGCTCGTGCCCGATGGCACCTAAAGCAGGAGGAGATGGCTTATCGTCAATCGCTTGAGCAAGCCATTCGGCTGCAGCTTCGGTTGCCGCT
>JAHEOI010000139.1 GCA_018610125.1 Verrucomicrobiota bacterium | reverse complement strand
TTTTCGGTGAGGTTGAAAACACCGGAGATATCGCACTCGAGAACGTGATCGTCATGGCAAACCGTGGCGGAAGCGAGGAACAATTGGTTGGCCCGATTACCTTGGCCGCGGGTGAGACTCAGGACTTCACCACCATGTTTGTGAAATCCGAGGAGGGCCCGCTTCAATCGCTCGTCGTGACCGCGAGCGGCAATGGCGTCTGCACGGGGCTGGGCGTTACGGATAGCGCCGGTTGCAATACAACCGGACCGGCCGGCGCCGAGCCGCCGAAGGTGGACTTGATCAAGAAGCCGGGCGGTGAAGTCATGCTCGAGTGGACGGCAAGCGCCGGGGCAGTTTACGCGGTGGAGACTTGCCCGAGCGTTAGCCAAGGCAAGTGGCAAACGCAGGATGCCAGTGTGACCGCCACCGGCGACACGGCAAACTGGAGCCACAAGCCCGATGGAAAGAAGCAGATGTTCTACCGTGTCCAAGTGGTAGGGGATTCTTCTTCGGACTCAAAGTGACGGGGAAATAATGGCCTGACGGGAGGCTTGCCCGGGATGATCCCTTTTTCAGGGAAGTTTCCAGGGTGGGCTTCTCGGCCACGATAACGATACGAGCACTGGGGGACACCGTGTGAGGCACACGTGTCCCCTTTTGCTTCGTGATACCCTGAAGACGAATCGAGCCAAAAGCATTATGAAAACGATTAGCAGCCTGATGATATTCCACTGGAAATTCCGCCTTGTTTTGGCGGTTGCCGGTATGACAGCCGGATTTTTGAGCCCCGCGGTCGCCGTGTCGCAAGAAACGAGCGATAAAGGATCGCCGAAGATCGTCTTCCCCGAGCCGACCTTTGATTTTGGAGAGGTCGATGCCGGAAAAGCAGTCACTCATGAGTTTACCGTTTATAACAAGGGAGACTCGCTGCTTAAGGTGAGTGACGTGTCACCTGCATGCGGCTGTACCGTAGCCAAGGACTGGAATCGCGAGCTAAGCCCCGGGGAGTCGGGGAAAATCGCTGTTAAGCTTGATACCGGCAGCTTTAGCGGACCGATTCAAAAACGAATTACCGTCAAATCGAACGATCCCCAAAGACCAAGCGTCGCTCTGAAAATTAAGGGCTCGATCTGGCGTCCTGTGAACCTTAGTCCGAGCAGCGTCTATTTCCGGGTAGAAGATCGACAACAATCCCCGGGGAGCCGAACTGTCCGGATCGAAAACAACATGGATGAACCGCTTCAACTCTCGGCGCCGAAAGTCGAAGGGGAGCTTTGCCGAGCGAAATTGGAGACGATCAAGGCAGGGCAGCTATACAAGCTTCACATTGAGCCTCTTACTCCATTTGACTGTTATGCGAAGGAAAACCGAGTGCGAATCAAGACCTCTTCGGATCGTGTCCCCGAGATTCGGGTGAAGGCGGTGGTGATTGTGAAGAATGCGCTGGTCCTATTGCCACGCCAAATTGATTGGCCGGCCAAGTCGGCTGCGAAACACACTTCCGTTGTCACCATCATCAACAAGGGAGATGGCAAGCGAAAGCTGTCGAATCCGACCACCAATATTCCGGGAGTGAACCTCCGAATGAAGCAGGTGGAACCGGGGAAGCTCTACCGATTGTTTGTCGAATTTCCGGCCGATTTCGAAGTGCCTGAAAGTGGCAGAGGCGAAGTCTCGGTCGAGACCGATACCTCGGATTGCCCGCTCATTGAGATTCCGGTTCTCCATGAGGCGGATTAACCGCTCGGCTTTCCTTGCCCAGGTGCCCGGGAGGGACAATTTGTGTGGGGTATTCCATGTTGAAGATCTAAAGGGGAGGGACTGCAGCGGAGTGCAGTCTACCAGAACAGCGGTGGTAGGGTCGGCAGTCCCCTGCCGACCGCTTGGGGCTGGGAGCCCCCCCGGCGGCTTAAAAGAGGTTTGATCATTTTTGAATACGGACCTCGACTTCTTTGACAGCGAGTCCGGGGATCTTCTCGGCATTGAACCGCGCCGCCTTGAGACGGCCGGAATCCTCGCGCATTAAGGGGCCTATCGGGGCGTCCTTGCGGATCTTCATGAAGCCCGTGAACCGTTTCTTGGCCTTCTTGGGTGTCTCTGCCTTCTTGGGTGTCTCTGGCGGTTCCGGTTGCGCGGATGGCTGCGCGGATGAGTCGACTTCCACGATGCGAAAGAAGGCATGGCTCTTTTTTCGCCGGACAAAGAGCGACTCCGTCTCCCCTGTCCCTGAGATTGGCGCTTTGACATCCTCCCAATTCGGCTCCTCGAGGTCGGAGGCACGTTGCACCTGGTACGTAATGCCTTTTTCGGTGGGGAACTCCACCTCCACCGCCGGGTTGATGTTCAATGTGATCAGCGCGCTAAAGAGTAACGTTTGCATCTTATGTCAACGAACCTTACCGATATGCTATTGTTCCATTCGGGTTTGCTTTCTCGCCTTGGGATCGCCTATCCTGGCCAAGGTCGGAAAATAGCCAGAAAACGAAAAGAAAGTCAACCCAATTTTAACGTTGGCGCAGGCCCGGTAGGAGGTGCCTGTTGACTCTTAAATGGAACCCAGCTTCATAAGCACTATCTGGTTGGCCCTGTTCACGTTTGCCGGCATCTCGCTGTTACTGTATACGTGGACCCGGATCAACGTCTTCAAGTATTTTTCTTTTGCCTGGCTCATTGAAGGCGCCCGTACCACGGTCATCGATTTCGGCATTGAATCCGACTTAGTCCGATTTCTTACTTATCTCGCTTATATTCCGGTGACGTGGTTTTTGATAGCCGCGGTGGTGACAGCGACTCATCATCATATTTCACGTCGGGTGACCTTATGGTATTTCGGTTTAAGCGGGATATTTATCGCGTTTACCTGGTATTTCTTGGAGCCGTATTTGGTACAGGTTTATGGTCAGGAGTTTGGGGCAAAGCTCGGCAGGTTTATTCTCTGTCTGGGTGTTTTCCTGCCGGCCGGAGTCGGGCACTTCATCGCGTCCGGCATGCTCGCTTGGCTGAGCCGGCGGCAGCACATCTTCGTTCCGTTGATCGGAGCGTTCTTTTTTACGGTCCATGGACTCGGTACGATCAGCATCCCTGTCAATCAGTTCTATTTTAACTTCAATATGCCGGGGGCCGATCTCTTCTGGGTCTTTCAAGCATTGGGTGTTTCTGCCGGGATGATTCTGATCGGCTCTTTGGAATTTTATCGAGGATGGAAAGAAACCGCTCAAGCCCTTGAAACGTTGGTCCATGCCGCGCCGACAGGCATCTGTGTGCTTGATTCGGCAGGGTGCGTGGAATCTTGCAATCCAGCGGCGCAACGAATTTTGGGGGATAAAGAGAGCCGGCTTTTGGGGCACCCGCTTCCGAAGCTGTTTGAGGAGAGCGAAGATCGCTTATGGCAGCTTTGCGAGGATAGCATGAAGGGCAACGTGACGGCCCATGAGGTGATTCATGACTACCTGGGAGGAGGCGAGTGTTACCTGAGTGTTTCTCTCGCTCCGCTGAATTGCAATAATCAACATGACGGCAAGCTCTTGTTGATCTTTGAGGATGTGACACAGCGGCGTCAAGCTGAACGACAACTACGCCAGTCCCAAAGGATGGAAGCCATCGGCCAACTCACCAGCGGGGTTGCTCACGACTTCAACAACATATTGACGGTGATTCAAGGTCGTTCCGAGCTTTTGCGTGGAAACCTGGAGCTTCCCCCCGGCGCGGTGACCTCTGTGGATGCCATTATTCACTCAGTCCAAAGGGGAAGTACGCTTACGAGACAATTGCAAATGTACAGCCGGACATACCGTCTGTCGCCTGAGGAGCTTGAGCTGAATAGGCTGATCGAGGAGGTCTGTGACTCACTGCCATACCTCATTGGAGAGAATGTTCGGGTTGAATGCAACTTGGCGGATGACCTGCCACCGATCAACGCCGATCGGGCGTTGATTGAACAGGTGATCTTTAATTTGGCCGCCAACGCCCGAGATGCCATGCCGGGAGGAGGCAGACTCACTTTGAACACCTGGAGCTGTCGCTCTGATGGGCGGTTTGCCGCTATCGATTCCGAGTCCAAGATCGGCGGGTTTGTCTGCTTAAGCGTTGAGGACACTGGCTGCGGCATCCCGAAGGAATATCACTCGAACGTATTCGAGCCATTTTTCACCACCAAAGAGCCTGGAAAAGGGACGGGGCTAGGGCTTGCGTCGGCATATGGCGTTGTGAAACAGCATGAAGGGTGGATAGAATTGGAAAGTGCGCCGAACGAAGGGACTGCCTTCAAGCTCTTTTTTCCGGCCGGCGAATCGAAGGTGGCTTCGACGAGTCCCGATCGGGCGAAGAACGAATCGTATCCGAGAGGTGGAAATGGCGAGACCATTCTTGTTGTTGAGGATGAAGAGGCCGTTCGCGAACTGACCCGAAGCCTTCTTGAGGAATCCAATTTTCGCGTGTTGGAGACAAGCTCGACGGAAGAAGCCAAGCAACTTTGGGAGACGAACAAGGAGGAAATCAGGGTGTTAGTGGCGGATGTGATTCTCGCCGAAACCAGCTCGGGCTCGGAGCTGGCCGAAGCGCTGCGACGTGACCGACCGGCTCTTCCCGTCATCTATGTGAGCGGCTATACGGCCGATAAATCGGAAAAGCACACGCGGACAGAGAGTGCAACTTATTTTCTTTCGAAGCCGTATAGCTCGGTAGAGCTCTTCCAAACTCTGAACGAGTGCTTGAATAAGCTTGGTAACAACGGGGGCCAAGCCAATGGCGAGAAAGAAGGATCCGGATAACGGACGCCAAGGAGGTGGGGGTGGGGGACCCCGCTGAAAAAACGTACCGTCATCCGGACCGGTTCATTATATAGCATGTTGACCGTAGTCTTGTCCAGTAAAGGATTCGGCTCAAGCTCAGAAGTCAGCGGCTGTTGCAGGCGCATTTTGGGTCGATTTTTCCGCAAGCTGCTTTTCCAAAAGCTCGTTAAGGAGCTTCCAATCGGTGGTCTTGTCGGCCAATCGTTGAAGATTGGCAAGATCGCCGATCCAGAATGGCCTCAAAGGACCGGTGGCCAAATCGGCAAGCTCCTTTGGCTCCGGGAAGCGATGCTCCACAGCGAGGGCCGAGCCGAGAGAAAGGAGAGCATTGGATAGGGTATGGTGGGCTTCTCCTTGAAAGCCACCCTGGCCGAGTAAGGAGCCCATTTGCCATTGGCGCTTTGCCTCTTGGCGGTATTCTTCGCCCTTTTGCTTCTCTTCCGGAGTCAATGAAGCCTGAGCACCTTGCCGTTCGCTCTCAGGGAAGAGCGGGCGCTTGGCACGGAAGCTGGGCGCCATGACCCCGGCTTCTACCAGTCGCTCCATGGTGTTCAAGCTCTTCTTATCGAGAACCTCAAGCTGTGGATTGTAGGGGGACTCCGAGCCGTTGGGTCCGACGCATTCTTGATGCAGGGACTCGAGAGTGGGGCGCCAAAGGTCGGCGTCGCCATCAACCACGACGAGCAAGACCGTATGGACGCCATCGGTTGGATAACGTTCTTCGATCCGGGATAGGACATTATGGAACCGGCGTGCGGCTTGCTCGGCAAAGGCCTGAGCGGGGTCGACAGGTGGGGCCGTCCGGCTTTGCCGGGCCGATTTGTCAGAGTCGGGGATTTCGGTCGAGACGAGCTGCTGGAGCTTCTCCAAGAATGCTTGACGCCCGCTTCGAAACGTCAGCTCCTTTAGGTCACCCTTTTGATCGAGAACGCTGTCGGCCAGGGCCTGTTTGTCGGATAGCGTGGCCAGCATGCGGTGCTCGATTGTGTTTTGGGAGACAAGGTGAATGACCGTTACGGGTTGGCTCTGATTCTTGCGCCAGGCGCGGGCGATTCGTTGCTCAAGCTTGGCGGGATTCCATGGGAGATCGCAATTGATGACAAAGCTGGCATTCTCGAGGTTCAGCCCGGTGCTGCCGGAATCGGTGCTTAGGAAGACGCGACAATCAGGGTCCTGCTTGAAGGCTTGGATTTCGCGACGCCGCTTGCGCTGCGGAACACTCCCGGTATGCCAAGCATATCCGAGTCCGAGTTGATCGCACAGCTCCCGCACCAGCGAGAGCATGCGCTCCCACTCCGAGAACACGATCACCTTGGTTTCCGGGTTCTCCTGACACTCTTCCAGGATTTTCTGGAGCTCGCTCAGTTTCGGGCAGGTCCGGTCCGTGGTATCAAGGATATACGGTGTGTCGCAGAGCATCCGCATCTTGGCAAGCGAGACCATCAGCCGGTCTTGTTCTTTCTTGGTCAGGGGGCGCCGCTTGGCAATATGGCAGAGCTTCATGACCTCGTGTGCGTACTGCTGGTAGGGCTCTTTCTGGGCATTGCTGAGCGAGACGAAATAGGTATGAACGGTCCGGTCGGGGAGCTCCGTTTCGACATCGGTCTTTCGGCGACGCAGCAAATAAGGCTTAATCCGATAGTGCAGTTGATCAAGGTTCTTATATCCCTTCGGCTTACCTCGATCGTCAAGCTGATAAAAGTCGCGATTGAATCGGAATAAGGGACCGAGGAGGTTGGGGTTAAGAAAATCCATCAAGGAGTAGAGCTCATCGAGGCGGTTTTCGATCGGGGTCCCTGTGAGCACGAAGGCGTAACGGCTGTGAAGTCGTTTAATCGCCTGAGCTGTCTTGGTGTTCCAGTTTTTGATGCGTTGCGCTTCGTCGAGGATGACGATATCCGGCTGCAATCGCTGATTGACATCCAGTGAATCGGCAAGCATCTGCTCGTAATTCGTAATCGTGAAGAATGGCGGGGCTTGGTAGGCCTTCAGCCGGGCTGTCTTTGACCCATAGACAAGCTGCAAGGGCAGAGAGGTAAACTTGCGGATCTGTTCTTCCCATTCCGCCTTGAGCGAGGTCGGGGTAATGATGAGAACGCGGTTGGCTTTGCCAAGGCGTTGCAAGAGAGCGGAAGCGGCAATGGCTTGGATCGTTTTGCCAAGGCCCATTTCATCGGCCAACAAGGCCCTTTCGGTAAAAGCCAAGTGAAGCATCCCTTCTCGCTGGTAAGGGAAGAGCGGCACTTTGGTTTCTTGGATCGGCCATTCACCCGATTGGACCTTTTGCTCATATTCGTGCCGAAGCTGGTGCCGCTCGATCTCATGGTATCGCCGCTTTAGCCAAGGATCGATTTCCTGGGAGAGCCGCAATTCGGGGTGCGACAATTTCTTAAGCGAATGGGCCACGGTTTCGGGGCTGCCCTCTTGGAGCAAGCCCTCCCGGTCGAACCACTTTCGGATGCGCGGCGGCAAAGCACGGCGCCCTCGTTCTATCCGCAATGTCTCGTTGACCGGATCCGCCACAACGTCGATCCGAGACGAGCCCTCTTTGACCGCTTTTCGGAATAGGCGTCGATAGCGGGCCTCCAAGTACAGCAGGACCGCTTCGACATGTTTGCACGTGCCGAGTCCGTTGATGCGAAAGTCGACGCAATTGCAACAAAAGTGGCGGTGATGAATGTCGCGAATCTCGACTTGATACGTCAGCCCGCTTGAGGAGGTGACCTTGAAATTGGAGAAGATCCTAAAGTCCGGATTGACGTTGACGATATTGGGCGGGTCCTCCTCGGCTCGAAGTCGACGACGATTGATCTCATCTTCATCGGTTGTCCGCCAGTCGTGGGCGGCAGGGAGCTGCACCTTGGATCTTTGCTTTGACTTCGCCTGGGTTGCCATACCAGGGAATCATCCACAAGGATCGCTCCAATTTCAACGATGGAGTCCGTTGAGCGACTTTGCCTCATTGCCGATTCATGGCAAAGCAGTTCGCTGCCGGGTCCGGTTTCGGTTATAATAAAGGGGATGGCGCAAAACTCCGAAACGCTCGTACCGGGGACATTGTATCTTGTGCCGACTCCGATCGGAAACCTTGAGGATATGACCTTGCGATCCATTCGTGTCCTCAAGCAGTGCGATGTCGTTGCGGCTGAAGACACACGTCGGACCGGCATGCTTTTGAAGCACCTCGAGCTATCCAAGCGGCTGATAAGCTGTTATCAATTTAATGAAGCGCGGCGAAGCAAGGAGATTGTAGGGCGGCTTGAAGCCGGTGAGACCGTGGCGCTGGTGACTGACGGCGGAACCCCGGGAGTCAGTGATCCCGGAGAGCGTGTGGTCCGGGCTGTTCGGGCGGCCGATCTCCGTGTCGAAGCTTTGCCGGGGGCCTGCGCGTTAACCGTCGCCCTTGCCACTTCAGGATTGCCCGGAGAGAGCTTTCATTTCTTCGGATTCCTGCCCCACAAGAAGGGGAAGCGGCGGAATCGCCTGGAAGAGATGAAGCCGTTAAGTGGAACCCTCATTCTTTATGAATCCCCTTACCGGATTGAAAAGCTGCTCCATGAGCTGGCGGAAATCTTTCCGGACCGGGAGGTCGTGCTGGCACGAGAGCTGACGAAACAATTCGAAGAGCTCCTGCGTGGGACTCCCTCCGAATTGATTGAGCAAACCGGGAAGCGTCGGTTAAAGGGGGAGTTTGTGGTCCTGATTTCGGGGGCTTCAAAGACGGGCCCCCGTGTCGATCCCGGCTGATAGGGACGTCGTCCCCGACGTCCCAATTCGAAGCAGAAGGCGCGGGGGCGAATCGCGGTTGTAAACCGGATGGCAATCTGCTAAAGGTTTGAGAAGATGCCTCTGTTTTTTGCCAAGGTTCGCGCTGTCATAGCTGAGCTGAAGCGCCGGCATGTGTTCCGGGTGGCTGTGGTGTACGCCGTCGTCACCTGGATGATCATCGATCCCGCTTCAACGATCATGCCCGAAATTTTGGGGGAAAAATTGGGGAGTGCGGTTGTGGCCATCATTATCCTGTTGGCGATTTTCGGATTCCCGATCGCGCTTGTGCTGGCTTGGGCTTACGAGACCACACCCGGCGGGCTAAAACTGGAGGAGCCAAGCGAGCGTTTCCAAATCGAGCTCCCCCCGGGCTATCGGCCACACGAGGAAGCCGGCTCCCACAATAGCACGGAAACCTCGTTCATGGTCCCGTTGGCTGCCGTGTTTGGAACGCTTTGCGTGGTTTTTCTGCTCGGCACCTGGATTACATGGCATTATTTCGGCACGGCATCCGATGTCTGGGCAGCCGGCAATGGATCCGTTCCGCAAAAGCCGATCGTGGCTGTCACTCCGTTCGAAATGGTCGCTGAAGACCAGTCGGAATATTCTGCCGAGTGGATGACCGAAGCGGTTATCAGGGGGCTGAGGGCGGTGCCTGAGGTCATGGTCTCCACTCCCTATCGGAATTTCGGGGGGCAGGCCGGCGGAGGGATTACAAATTCAGTTGCGCTGAGGCCGGAAGCCTTAATCACGGGCAAAGTCATAAAAAGGCGGGAGGCCGATGTCACCGAAGTCGGCATCGTGCTTCGCCAAAAGCCGAATTACCACCTTCATCAGTGGGCTCCGGTTTATCGTTTCGAGGGGAAGATGCAGGTGGGTGATGTCACCAGGATTCAGAGCGAGTTGGCAAAGGAGGTTGCTCGGCTGCTGGAGGTCGAATTGACTGCCAGCGCCAAGAAGGAGATCCAACAAAAGCCGACCGAGGACTTTGGCGCTTACAAGAAGGACCTGAAGGCGACTTACCTGCGAGCTCGTTATCACTGGAATCGCCGAAATATCGAGGACATCCGTGAGAGCATCGAGCTTTACAAGAGTGCGATTGAGGAGGATCCGGGTTATGCTTTGGCCTATTCAGGGCTGGCGGATGCCTATATCTTGCTTGGTTATCTGGGGGCGAAGCCGCCCAAGGAGGCTTACGAACAGGCGGAAGAAAATGCCAAGGAAGCGTTAAGCAAAGGGGGACCGTCTGCCCAGGCTTACAATGCGCTGGCCTATGTCCACTTTGCTTACCATTGGCAATGGAAAAGGGCGGACAGACTCTTCCAAAAGGCACTCAAGACGGATCCGACGTATGCGACCGGTCATCATTGGTATGGGTGGTACCTTACTGTAATGGGGGAATTCGAGGATGGAATGGATCATTTGCGGAGAGCCATTGAGAGCAAACGCAAGGTCCCGAAGATTCTTCACGTCGACAAGGGGTGGTGCCATTACTTCGCGGATGAATGGGAGGAAGCGATCGCCGAGTATGAAGACGTTTTAAGTGACGACGACGATTTTGCGATGGCGCACACCGGGCTGGGGCTGGTGCATGTGGAGCGCCAAGAGTACGACAAGGCGATCAAGGAGCTAAAGGAGGCGGTCCGACTTTCCGAAAGCAGCCCCTTTAATCGCTCTGCCTTGGGGTATGCCTATGCGGCGGCGGGGAGAACAGAGCAAGCCAAGAACATCCTGAACGAGCTCAAACAGCTCCGCGAGAACCCGGACGAATATCTGCCCGCCGCTTTTATTGCCAAGGTCCATGCCGGGCTGGAAAATCCGGAGATCGCCCTCGAGTGGCTTAAGAAGGCTTATGAAAGCCGCTCCGAGTATCTTACGACTCTCCGCGTCGATCCGGTCTACGACCGCATCCGCGATCATTCCGGCTTTCAAGCACTTACAGAGCGTGTGGGGGACAACGGGCTGCCTGAGCTCAACGATTGAAGGGATTCCGCAAGTGCCGCGGGGCCGTTTCCGATCCGACCGGTTGCGTTATGGGAACGCGTGCGATTTGATTGAAGAATGAGTGATGGTGAAACGGGCACGGAGCGGGGTTTTGAACCTCAGGAGGCCGACAAGGGTTTCGAATGGCTTGAGTCGATCGATCATACCGGTGATGCCGGGTTTGTCGTTTATGGTGACGATTTAGGTGCGCTCTTCAGTCGCGCGGCGTGGGCCATGTTTTCGATTATTGGCGATGTCGATGCCGTTCACTCGACGGAAACGATCGGCGTCGTTTTCAATGCCGACGACCGACACGAGCTGCTGGTGACGTGGCTTTCGGAGCTCAATTATCTCCATGTCACTCAACATCGGCTTTATTGCTGCTTTGACGTGCACGAGATTTCTGAAACCGGGCTTCGAGCCGAGGTGGGCGGAGAGCCGATCGATCGGAACCGTCATACGGTATTTACCGAAGTGAAAGCCATCACGTATCACCAGTTACGGATTGAAGAGGTTGACGGAGGCTGGAAAGCGCGAGTGATTGTGGACTTATAGGGAAAGGAAGCGAAAATCGGTTATGGCGGAGCTTGATATTCACCAAATCGACGAGGCGCTCTGGGAGATTCCTCAGACGGGGCAGATGCGAGTGCCGGCAAGGATTTATGCGAGCAAGGAGATGATGGATGTCATCCGGTCGGACAATGCCCCCCAGCAAGCTGTCAATGTCGCTCATATGCCCGGGATCGTGAAGGCCTCTTTGGCCATGCCGGACATTCATTGGGGTTACGGTTTCCCGATCGGCGGGGTCGCCGCCTTTGACCTTCAAGATGGGGTTATCTCGCCCGGGGGCGTCGGTTACGATATCAATTGCGGCGTACGGTTGATGGCTTCTCAGTTGACGCGCCAAGACGTCTTGCCGGAAATCAATCCGCTGATCAATGAGCTGTTTAATCATGTGCCAACCGGGGTGGGCGCTTCGGGGGCATTGCGCGTGTCGAGAAAGGAGCTTCAAACCGTTGCGGTTCAAGGGGCGCGTTGGTCGGTCAATCACGGCTACGGCACCGATGATGATCTGGATTGCACCGAAGAGAACGGTCGCATCGGCGAGTGTGACGTCGATGAAGTTTCCGGCAGGGCATGGGAACGTGGGCGTGAGCAGCTTGGGACACTCGGTTCCGGGAACCACTTCCTCGAGGTTGGTTATGTCGCCGAGATTTTCGATGAGGAGGCAGCTTCCGCTCTCGGCCTTTTCCCGGGGCAGGTGACGGCGATCATTCACTGCGGTTCGCGAGGGTTTGGTTATCAGGTGTGTGATGATTACCTCTCGGTCATGGACAAGGCGGTCAAGAAATACCGGATCGATTTGCCCGACCGACAGCTCGCTTGTGCCCCTGTGAATTCGCCGGAAGGACAATCCTATCTGGGGGCCATGCGCTGCGCCATCAACTACGCCTTTGCCAATCGGCAAGTGATTGCTCACGGTGCCCGTCGCGCATTCGCAAGGGCACTTGGAATGGATCTCGACGATGTCGGGCTGCGGACGGTGTACGAGGTTGCTCACAACATAGCGAAGACCGAAAGCCACACGATTGATGGGCACCGGCGTGAGGTTTGTGTCCATCGCAAAGGGGCGACCAGGGCGTTTCCTCCCGGACATGGTGAAATCCCCGAGCGGTATCGTCACGTTGGGCAGCCGGTTTTGATCCCCGGAGACATGGGGCGCTACTCGTATGTTTTGGTCGGTACCGGCAACGCCATGAGGGATACCTTCGGCAGTACCTGCCATGGGGCGGGTCGGGCGATGAGCCGGGTCAAGGCCAAGCGAGCGGCCAAGGGACGTAATATTGTGGACGAGCTAAAGCGGAAGGGGATTACCGTGCGAGGTCAAAGCAGGCGTACGGTCGATGAGGAGATATCCGAGGCCTATAAGGATGTTTCGAACGTTGTCGATGCGTGTGCCCTTGCCGGAATCTCGAAGAAGGTTGCTCAGTTGCGTCCATTAGGGTGCATTAAAGGCTAAGATAAGGCCTAAAAGGTCATTCCAAGGCTGGCAAAGAGGCCATGGGCTTTAAAGTCGTTCCGCCCGCCGGTGGAGGTTTCATTATAAAGATAAAAGGCGTATTGCAGCTTGGTGGTGACATTGGGCCGGAGGCGATGCTTGAAGCCCATTTGGATGGTGTGCTGGGCGAATGCCATGCCCAGGGGAAGTCCGGCTGCTACGTTATCCTGCTCATAGTCGGTTAATGAGAGGGTGTAACCGAGGTTCATGTCGGTCTTCTCGTCGACGATCCAATTCGCCGACTGGTGGAGACTATAGATATCGCCGACGTAGGGAGCGACAGCTTGGTTGCCGTGGTCGGTGGTGACAGTTCGAGAGCGTCGGTAAGAAACGGATGACGTGAAGTAGATTCGCTGCCAAGGGGTGAGCGTGAGATTGGCGCTGTATCGGTTGACGTCGTAGTTGCCGCTGAAGATCCGCCCTCCCGGCGAGAGCTGCCCTCCCGCGATGGGGTCGGTGTCCGCAACGAAGTCGGTGGCAATCAATTGATAGCGCAAGCTTGTTTTGAGCCATCCGATCGGACGAAAGACCGTTTTGACCTCGATCTCGTCCGTGTCGATATCCCTGCCTCGAATGAATGCGGAGAATCCTTGCCCGGGCACCCCCACAAGCGCTTCATCTCTCGTATGATCGTAATCGTTTTGTTTGAGCCGGCGTTTGTAGCTTGCGTGGAGCGAGGTCCATGTCCAGGGAGAGAGGCTGAAGCCGGTCTTATACTGTTTGAGGTCGCTTTCATGATCGGTGCTTCGTAAAAATGCCTGAGACCCGTTACTGACCTGACGCTCGCGCTGATCGATCTGTTCCTGCTCGAGGCGTGTGTCGAAAAAGAGGGTGGTGTAAGGGATCCGGGTGAATCGGATCTCCACGTCCTCCTGCACTCGCAATTTATCCAGGTTGGCATCGAGTGTGGCCGGCTGCCGGACAACGACGCCGCTTGGGTCCGGCTCGTCCAAGCGGACGTCACCGAATCCTGACTGCCGTGTCCAGTCGCTTTGGATGCCGGAGGAAACAGTGAGCCCTTCCGACGGCTCGATCATTGTGTTGCCGTTAACCACGTGGGACTCCCGGTCAAGAATGATTTCGTTGTCAAACCAGAATGGATCATTGCCGGTCAAGGCTGTAGTAGGTGGGACCCCCGCGTTGGGGGTAAGAAAGGTGGTGGCATCATAGGAGGCCTCGCCATCCAAGTGCTTGTAAAGGTAACCTCCGGAGACACGCAGCCAGTCATTGACCTTCTTTTCCGCCTTAAGGGTATTTGAGCCTTGGATATGCTTGTGGCCCTCTTGAATCCGTACGGCTTTGTCGGGCTTTGACCGGCCGGGCCGGACCACGCTCGCGTTCCGGCGGGTCGTATCGAGGTCGTCGATCTCAAGGCGAGCGGTCTCCTGCCAAGAGAAATCGGCCGAGCCATCCCCGATGCGATACTCGATGACATGCCGGTCTTGATCGACGGACTTGGAGGCCGGGTAGATGTTGCGAGGTTGGCCCGGGCCGGAGACAGTGCCCCACTGAAGGGTGGACTTGGTCCCGTCTTTGTAATGATATTCGTAGCGGAGAGACATTTCCGGGATGGTCGGCTTGGTCAATCCGGCCTCGAGCCAGGCTTTTCCCCGATCAAGTGAGAGCTCCCGATCGAGATCGAAAGCGGATTGGGAATAGGGTGCGTAGAAGCCGCCAGTCTCATCGAAGTACTTTCGGTACTGCTCAAAACCGCCTTCCAGATAGCCGTAGCGAAACTTCTCGTAACGCCAATCGATTTCGTAATTGTTTTCGGGGAGTCCAAGGCTTCCTTGAAGCTCGAATTCGCGGTCATCCCCGATCGATTTCTGATAACGGAATCGATCAATCCGCCCGCCGAAGCCTTCCTCCATCCACGTGTTGGCCCGGAATTGATCTTCGTCACCATCCACTGAGATGTACCGAAGGGTGGTCTCATAACTGAATTCGGCATCTTGGCTCAGCAGCTTGGGGATTGGCCGGCTGGAATCGGGTTCCGACTCGGCTTCGGATTGGCCCAACGCCGGTCCCGGGGCTATCCAAGGCACTATGAAGGCTGAGAGGAGTGCGATGGCGATTCCAGGAAGCCCATGCTGATGGTATCTCATCTTTAATAACGCATTCTTGGATTGATGTTGGATCCATGGACCGAGGAGTGGCATGACCAACAGGCCCCTTGTTGAACAAAGGTGGTGTGATTCACCTTCCCGATGAACAATTGGCCCGGCTGAGCAGCCGGACCCGGCGCTTGGGCATGGCAGCGAAGACAAAGATTGTTATCGGCTTGTTGGAGCATCTTTGGGTTGGGGGAGCCATGCACGTCGTGGCAGACGACGCAGCCTTCACGCAGGGCCTCGTGCTCAAAGACAAACGACTGGGTTTGCTCCTGGTGGCATTCGGCACAGGTTTGATTCCGACGCGCCATCGCCAAACCGCCCGCCGGCTTGCCAATCTCTTTGCCATGGGGATTATGGCAATCGACGCAGTTCATTTGGCCTTCGGCCACCGGATGGCGATGTGGAAGCTGGAATCGTGCTCGGATGCCGCTATGGCATTGAAAGCAGGCCTCCGGCTTTTTCCCGGGATTGACAATGGTCTCTTTCCAATCCCCGCCGGAATTGACGTGCTTGCTGCCGGGGCCGTGGCATAGCTCGCACCCGATCGTGCCGGTTTGTTCCGGACTTTTGAGTCGCACCTTGGCATGCGCGGTCTCGGCAAAATGGTCGGTATACTCGGTGTGGCAATGGCTGCATTGATCGTTGCCGACGAAGGTGGCGCCGGGCGTCTTGCCCGGCACGACGACAGATCGGTCGACCGAAGCGCAAGAGCTCAAAAGCCACGCGGAAAGCAGTGCCACGCCAACGATGAGAGCCGATCCCCATGTCCATTGCCGAGATTTCATGATACAACAGAGAATAGACTTTGATCTTGTTTTGTCGTTCTCGAATGGCAATAACTCATGATTTTAGTGTTAATCCCCGGGCTCAAGGAAGGAAAAATCGACCTTCACCGGGCGAGGCTCTCGAGCACTTGGCGGAGGGCGACCACTTGGGCCTGGACACGGGTCTTTAACGGGTAATCCGACGGCGTTTCCAGTGTGTAGCTTTGTCGGCATTTATTGAGGACGAGGTAGAAGGCCTCGGGCCAGCCTGGGCGTTCCTCCGGTCGAAACGGCGGCCGAAGGACCCCGTTGTCGGCGGGCCAACCCTCGATCGTCGATGATCGATCGATCGGACAGACCTCGGCCACGGCGTTAATAATCGGTTCCGCCAAGGATGGTGTTTCATCCGGATTCAGCTCATACAGGTAGAAGCCTTGAGCCTCCCAATCTTCGTGCAGACAGAGAGTCACATCGAATGTCGGCTGCTTCTCAAGCCACGCGACATGCCTTGCGACTTCGTCCGATTCAAGATGCCAGTAATCCCGGTTTAGATCGGCCTTTTGGGCGTTTTCGCGGGAGTTTAAGCGGAATCCGCTTGGGTTAAGGCAGGGACAGATCCAGATACCGACGCTGCTTGGCCAATTGTCTTCCTCGAGGAGCTGACAGACCGCCAACGGGCCGGCGGGCTCGTCGCCGTGTATGCCCGCGGAGACGTAGACGCGCTTCGTTACTGTTGACGGGGTGCGGCTTAAGGCGAGGAGTCGCTCCATTCCCGGGAGCTCAAGATGCTCAATGGTCCATTTGTGATGGCTGCCCACTGCCTCGAGCCGTTGCAGTACCGAGCCAATTTCAATCGTCTCACCGCAATATCGCCCATTGTTTCTACCCAACCGTTGCATATCAAGCCGCCGTTCCAGATCCGAGTACTCGGTACAATAGCCAGGATAGCCCGGAAGGACGAGCGGCTCAAATGGAAGGACGGAGGGCGGAGGACGGAGGACCTGAGAGGGCGGAAGACAGAGGGGCTCTGTGATAGGGACGTTGTCCTCGACGTCCCATTCCTTTCCAGACCCTAAGATTAGCAGACTCGGCAGTCTGCGACACAGCAGGCTGACAGCCTGCGCTACACGGGGTCCGCCAAAGACGGTCAGCAAGGGACTCCTGACCCTACCACCGCTGTTGCGGTAGGGACGGCACTCCGCTGCCGTCCGCTCCTGGACCTCGGGGGGAGGGCCCTTATCAGGGAACAAAAAAGGCTGATCGACGATGCCTTATCCGCTTACGGCAAGGTTGCTCTCGGTGTCCGTTTGAGTGGGCGCATCGGCGGATTCATCTTCTTGATCTGAGAATCCGTGCTTATCCCAGTTCGGATCCAGTCCCAGGTCTTTCAGCATTTGGAGATCCTTCTCGACCGATTCATTCCGAGTGGTCAAGTAATCGCCGACCATCAGCGAGCTTGCCCCGGCGGTAAAGATCATGCTTTGCATGTCACGAAGGTTGGTGCTGCGACCGCCGGCGATCATGATCTCTTGCCGCGGTAAGATGAAGCGAAAGCAGGCGATCGTCTTGAGGATCTCCATCGGCGACAACGGCTCCTGGTTTTCAAATGGGGTTCCAGGGATCGGATTGAGTATATTGATCGGAACGACGTGGGCGCCGATCTCCTTGAGGGTGAAAGCAAGATCGCAGCGGTCTTGCCGTGTCTCCCCCATTCCGATGATGCCTCCCGAGCAGATCTTGATTCCCGCATCCTTAAGATGGCGGATCGTTTTCAACCGATCCT
>JAHEOI010000138.1 GCA_018610125.1 Verrucomicrobiota bacterium | reverse complement strand
CCCGATGTGATGTGGATGCAAACTCGCGCCACACGACCGGATTGAAAAAAGACCGGATTGAAAAAAGACCTCCGTGATAGGGACATCGTCCTCGATGTCCCATTTGTTTCTTCGTCCCCCTCTGAAAAAGAAGACCTCTATGATAGGGACGTCGTCCTCGACGTCCCATTTCTCTCTTCGTCCCCAACCTTCTACAAAAAAAGGACCTCGGGGACGAGGTCCCTATCAGGGGCTCAATGACGCCGTGGACCTCGGGGGATGCGGTCCCTATCGGCATTTCCAACGTCCCATTGCCATTGCCATTGCCATTGCCATTGATAATGTCACGACTAGGAGCGACGTTGACGGGGTGGCCATCAGGGCGAGGTAGAGCATAGCAACTCGATTAGTACGGATTCAACAATGGGCGAGCAAGCGAGGCGAAACGGGCTTAATCTGGGAGTGGCCCAATCGAAAGAGGAATATGAGCGTGTTCTTGAATACGCCAACGTGAAATTGGCCTTTCGGGGCTGCCCGGTTCATGGGAGCGAAGAAGATTACCCGTTTCTCAACATGGGAAAGTCCCTGCTGGCCAATTTCCAAGAGAAGAACCGGCTTTTAACCGACTACCTTTGCCCGGCGGATCAGCGGATTCAAAACTTTCTGGACCGCTACTTTTCCGATGTCGACATGGATTCACCGGTCAGGGTGCCGACCAATTCGTTGATCCTGGAGCGGCAGGGACTGGCCAGAATGCTGTCGGTCCCACCGGATGACGATCGGTTTGAATCGGAGATGGTTACTTCCCACCGTGTTCGGCAAGGCATCTTACACAATCCGAAGCACGATCGCCGTACGACCAAAGGGGTATTCCATGTGGCTGAAGGGGGGCTTCCCATTCCGGGGGATAAGAAGGCCGTTCCGAAGTCGGTATTTGCCGAGCTCCTGCGCGAGGCCTTCAGACCACCCCGAGAGTTGCTGGGCCTGCCATTCACCTCCAACCAGGAGCAGCAAGCCGAGATTTTGGTTTCCCTTCTGCTGAGGCCGATTGTGTTCCCCGACATCCCGGGGGTATCTCACAGCCGTTCTATGGAGACTCGGTTTTTCGCCCCGGGCGGGCTTGTCAGCAATCTCGATTTCGTTGAGAGCATCTTCGGCAATGCGGGCGATCCATACTTGCCGGACAACGATGCCCAATTGGATGTGGAGCGATGGACCGGGCAGACAGGCTGCGTGGTCCTGGCCCCGCATTTGAAATGCTTGTCAAAGCGTGATCTGGGATTGCCTCCCGTCAGCCAAGCGACCGAACGACAGCGGCGTGATGGGATGTGCTGGGAGAAGGAGACCGAGCTTTACAACGATGGGAATGACTTCAAGATCACGGCTCGCGATAAGCACGGCGTGATCGTGACCCTGATCACCGATAACTACTTCGGTTACTGTAAGAAGGAGGTTAAAACGCAGATCAGCTTTGCCGCAAATCTCTGTGGAACCTGTGAGGAAGAGCATTCCGGCGGCGCGGTGGTTTTTCCGACTTATGATCTTGGCGAAGACTTCCGCTTGAGCCGCTATTACCCGATTGTCGATCACACCTTTGAGGAGGTCGTCCGGAATTACTCGGATCGGATGGAGCTTCAGCCCGAAGGCTATGGGATTGATCGTTACTATCGGGATATCATTTACGTCCCTGAGGATGTGCAAATCTATTTGAGGGAGCAGAAGATTGTTTGGAAAAAGGGAGAGCGGACCGAAACGATCAAGCTGTTACCGAAGCGGACGTATGTGCTCCCCTCCGGGTATAAGGTGGAAATGGTCAAGCCGCGAGCGGCGCGCCACTGGCGCTTGGTGGGGACAACGGCTGAGGGCACCTTTTGCCACAAGCCGTGCACCGTTTCCGGTGGCGGGAAATCGGAAATCTCCAAGCCGCTGGCCGACGCCATCATTGGCGGTCCCGTCTTTACCGCGGACATTGAAAACGATTTTGATCAAGTCCAAGAGATTCTCGAGAAGGATTATAGTCAACGGTTTTGGAATCCCCATCTCAATCGACCGCATCGCAATCGACCGATTTTAAGCTCCGATCGCTCGCTGGGTTCGGTGATCAAGCTTTTGACTCCGAGTGTCAATTACACGGACGAATACAATGAATGGGTGCGCTCGATTCCGCGGCACATCAAGGACTTGGTCTTTGTTCTGAAACGCTTTTATCGACCTGAATGGGGGAACGATTGGCGGCGGTTCTTTAGTGTCGATGTCATTAACGGCATGGCAGGCAACGAACTGAAATATAAGGGGCAAACCTTGATCACTCAATATCTCCGGGTCGGGTTTACCAGCGATGGATTATGGCGGACCTTCAGTCTTCGGAAAGATTTTCAGCCCTCTGTCAAGCTCCAGATGGAGGATGATATCACCGCTTCCGCGGTTATTTCGAGCGACCGCCTACAAGGATTGAATCCGAAATATGAGAATCCTTCGGTGAAGTTTGTTGTCAATTGTGAGAACCGGCTTTTTCAACGACCGGATGAGGCGATTCATCGGGGGTATGATCACAAGACGGAGTATGATTTCTCCAAACCGGGTAATTTCTTTTCAAACTATGAACCGCTGACTCGGGCTGACGCAAAAGAGATCATTGAAGATGTCATTCATTTTGACGAGTTCACGGGGCCGATGCAAAGCCTGATCTCCGGGTTTGTCAACGACAACGACGATGGCTATTTTATTTCGTCGGCACATCCGCGCCTGATCCACGGCGTCCCAAGCAAGAATCCAAGGTACTTGCAGAACCGGCCCGATCTGGAAAATCCTAGATTACGGTATTTGGCCGAGCTGGGGACCCGGCTCTTTCGAAGGATCCCTTCCAATGCCCCGGTCCCCTACCCTGTTAATGCCGTGCTGCCCGGTCGACGCAATAATCCTCCGAACAAGGAAGCCGGGATCCGCTCGCTGGCGGTCTACAATCCGGTACATTATCAAGAGCTTCCCGAATTGTTCATGGACTTTATCAGCAGTCTAACCGGTAAGAGCCCTTCGACAACCGGCGCCGGATCGGAGGGAGCGCTCACGAAGGGACCATTCAATGCCTTGTTGCCTATCGTGGATCTCAACAACGCGCTTGTCTCCTATCTGGTAACGGATTATCGGGGCTTTACGACCGCTTCAGGGCATATCGGACCCAAGTACCAGGTCGATCATGATCTCAGTCTCCTTATTCCCGAGCTATGGGCCCGTTTGGGTGTCGAAGAGCGGACCCCTGCGTTCATGCTTGAGCATGGCTACCTCGAAAAATGCGAGGATTTTGAGCATAATGGCAAATGGGTGCGCGCGAGTCGACTCGGCTACCGGATTAACGAGAATTTTGTCCGCACGTTCTTTGGGCGAGTCGTCAGCAACCCGGATGCGGTCTTTACGGGGGATATGTTGAAGCCGGAGCTTCAGGATATGGATGCCTTTGCCGACGGCGTGGACAACATCGTTGAAACCCAGCAGCAGGTGGCCAAGCGTTACTTTGAGGATGGCTCTGTTGAGGATGCCGTGCCTCCCCTTAAAGCCTTATTGCACATCATGGCATTCGGTCACGACGAAGGAAAAGGGATTGAGGCCCCGGAAATCCGTTCCCTCTTCAGCCGGGAGACCATGCTGGAAAGCGATTGGTACCATCGCCGTCTTCAAGCGAAACAGCAATCCGATATTCGCTATTACGAGCAACAGATCCGTTACTTGCGCGATTTCTTACAAAAAGAGAGTCACCAGCGTGAGGCAGGGCGTTTGCGGATCGGTGAGCGACTGGCCGATGCCACGCGGCAGCTCGAGCGGGTGAAGTCGGACGATTACCTGAAGGAGCTCGCCGGTTCGATCGGCACCGACCCCTCGGTATTGTAGGAGTGAAAGTGAGAGTGAGAGTGAAAGTGAGAGTGAAAGGGGAAGGGGAAGTGATAGGGGAAGGGGGAAAAACGGCGGCCATTCGCCTCCCGGAGAAAAGTGTCGGATTGAAATTAGGACTTGACCAGAGAGGTGGAAATAGAAAGCGGTGACAAGTCACGCGCACTCCATAAGCTAACGCGGGTAAGGGGCTGTTAAATGAGCTCATCCACTCTTCCGCCTTCGCGTTGATCGCTTGGCGGGTGCTGCAAGGGTGCGGGCGGTAGTCAAGGTGTCGATTTCGCGGACCGATTTATCGGACCGGATTCGCTCGATGCGGGGAAAGCGCATTGCCAGGCCGCTGGTGTGCCGATTGCTTGTGCGGATGGAGTCAAAGGCGATTTCCAGGACGGTGTCGGGCTCGACTTCATGGTAACGGCCGTTCCGGCGCTTGGTGTGGTGGAGGAAGTGCCGCGTCAAATCGGCGATCTCTTGATCGGTCAAGCCGCTGTAGGCTTTTCCAATGGTTTTGAGCTCATGTGTGCTGTCATCCAAGACCGCAAAGGTGTAATCGCTAAGGAGATTGCGGCGTTTCCCATGTCCGTACTCGGCACCGATAACGACGCAATCGAGCCGGGCATAAGCTTTCTTGAGCTTGAGCCAAGCCAAGCCGCGACGGCCCGGTGTGTAGCGGCTTTGGGGGGTTTTGACGACAAGCCCTTCATTGCCCCGCTCACGTGCCGCATCAAATGCGGTTTCAATTGCCTCGGCTGACGAAACGAATCGGCCTTCCGCCAATCGACATCCCTTGGGAAGGGCAAGACCGGCCAAATGCCGGCGCCGTGTGTCAAAAGGCTCTTTCAACAATGTCCTGCCGTTATGCCAGAGCAAATCGAAAGCGACAAATCGAACCGGGATCTCCTCTTGAAGAAAGAGATCATCTGCTTGTCGACCGAGGCGCTTTTGGAGCTCCGCGAACGGGAGGGCCTGTTCCCCTTTCATGGCCACCAGCTCACCATCGAGAATCGCATCTTCGCTCCAATCCCGTGCCCCTTCAACGATTTCATAAAATGTGGGCGTGACCTCTCGCAGGTCGCGGGAGTAAAGTCGAATCGTGTCTCCCTTCTTGTGAAGCTGACATCGGATGCCGTCGTACTTGTCTTCAACCCAAGTCTGGCTCGGCTCCTCGGAGGTTGTCGAATCGCCGGATTTCCTTTTTCGGCTATCGGTGCGGACGCGTTCCCAAATGGCGGCGGCTGTCGGCTCCGCCGAGGCGAGCATAAACTTGAACGGGCGAAACGGTACAAGGCCCAGCCCTGCAAGCTCTCCTTTTCGAGCTGCAAGTGCGATTTCTGCGAGATCGCCCGTCAACATCGTGGCGCGCTTAATTTCATCAAGCTCGATCGCAAATGCTTGGGCCACGCCTTCTTCCAGGAGTCCTTCGCGAAGGCCGATCCGCAATTCGCCTGAGAGGATCTTAACCAAGTACTTGGCCTCCATTGCGGAGGTGCGAGTGAGCATCTGCCTCAACGTGTTTCGTTTGGCATGCTGTCCCTTGGCTTGATAGAGCGTCTCAAGTAACTCGGCCACCTCGTTAAGGGCGGGGGGATTGGCCGATGGCGGCCGATTTGAAAAGAGATCGAATACGGTTTCACCGAGATCACTATGCTTAAGGTAAGTCTGGTGGAACTGGAGGGTGGTAAGTTGGAGACATTGGCAAATGGTGTCCCGGATTTGTGCTCCGCCGACCTGGAGTGGCTTATGCTGATGGGGAGGGAAGGGATATCCCGAGAGCCATGTTGTTACCTGACGTAATACTGCTTCCGGGACCGATTGGAGATACTCCGCAATCAAGGAGACCTTGTCGTGCTTTCCCGAATGGGCGCGGATCTGCTCACAAACCTTGGAAAAGGCGAGAAAAGAAGCGGGCGAGGCCGATAAGGACTCCGCGGTACTCGCCGGAGGCGGCCTTTCGGGAGAAGCGTTTTCGATCGTTTCGGGGGGGTTCGGATTCGTGAACCGGTCGACCTTGGCGGTGGAGGTGTGCGATTGCGGCACCTGCAAAGGGAGATCGAGCTGCTCGGTTGCGGCGTCCATGGCTTGAGCCTCATAACCAAGTTTCCGAAGCGTTTCGGCAAAGTCGGAGGCAAAGCCGTGAATGGTGTAGACGCATTTGGGATGGACCTGTCGAACGAGCTCCAAGAGATCGGGAAAATCGGCATGATCACTCAATGGGAAGGCGGCATCGACCTGATGCCGAAAACGGCAGCTTGGATCGATTGCCCATCCGGTTAAGGCGGCGGTACGGACCGGTCCCAGCTCCTGAGGCAGTTTCGTGCGGTTGGCAGCGGGCGGGAAGATGAGGACGCGCCCCTTGGATTGGGCCGGATCGAATGCTTCGTAAGGAGGAAACGATTGGCCAAGCTGCTCATAGATTTGGGTCAAGCTGTGGGCTTGGGGGTGCAGCGCAAGAGCGAAGCCGGCGTCTCCAAGCGGGTGAAGCAATTCCTGACTTTTCCCGAGCGAGTATCCCAGAAGCAATGGCGTTTCGCCGTTGTCGAGGGCCTCTCGACAGAAGCGAATAATGCCTTGGACCACGTCGTGTGTGGGCGGGAATTGGTAACCGGCACGCCCATACGTGGTCTCCATAATCAGATAGTCCGCCGGGTGCGGGCAACATGCCTCCGCCGATTTTCCGGGGCGCAGTTTGAAATCGCCGGTGTAGAGCAGACTCTCTCCATCGGCTTCGATGTAAGCCATGGCACTGCCGAAGATGTGGCCCGCGGGGAACAAGGTGATCCGAAAACCGGCAGAGGCGTGGTGGCATGTTTGGACGGCATCAAAATCGAGCGCATGCACTTTGGGATTGTTCGATTTCAAACGGTTGGCCATCAGGGACGCGGTCACCCGACTGCAAATGACCTCATGGTGCGCGGCGATATGATCCGCATGGGCATGACTGACAAAGACCTTTTCTCCGTTGGTTACAGGCTCCTTTGCGTCGAGCCAGAGCCCGAGCTCGGGCAGATGTATCCCCGCCCGTTCTTTACGTATCGTTAACGGCGACATAATCGATGGATTTTTCGGTTGGGCAACGAGCGATTTTTCAGTCACTATTAGGGTAGCGTGGGAATGACGCGAGAACAATTTGCGCGACTTCGGGACCGACTTTCGGGGAGAGGGCCCAAGGTCAAGGCGGGAGGAACTCTCTCCGATGCGGGCACGAAAGCGTTGTCAGGGGAGCTGCAAGCGTCACAGGTGGTCCTTGGAGTCGACCCTTCGTTACGCAGCACCGGCTATGGGGTTATCCGGGCCGTCAAGACCGACTCGAATCTATTGCAGTCCGGTACGGTTCGCTGTCCCGGAGCGTGGCCGGGATCACGATGCCTGGTACAAATCGCATCCACCCTGCGTGACGCGATTCGAGCCCACGAGCCGGAGGTCTGTGTCGTTGAAGGCTTGTTCTACGCGCAAAACCTCAAAACGGCGTTAATTATGGGGCAAGCCCGGGGAGTGGTTATGATGATAGCGGCCGAAGCCGGGCTCGATATCATCGAAATCGCACCTCGGAAGGTCAAACAGGCCATTGTAGGGTACGGGGCGGCACGGAAGCACGCGGTTGCCAAAATGGTCCAACGGCTTATGCGGCTTGAGACGAATTTGGCGGGCGATGAGGCGGATGCCTTGGCGCTTGGTTTGACGTATGTCTATGAGCGCCGCCGTGCCGGCGTAAGCCCACCGAAGAGGCTATGATTGCGTATTTGCAAGGACGACTCGTTGAGGCATTGCCGACGCGGATTACGGTGGATGTCAAGGGGATCGGCTACGATGTGCTGATCCCGCTCTCCTCCTTCGATAAGCTCCCGGTGGTCGGCAATGAGTTGAAGATCCTGACCCACCTCGTGGTTCGAGAGGATGCTCATGTGTTGTATGGCTTTATGAGCGAAGCGGAGCGGACACTCTTTCGTCAACTGATCCAGGTCGTCACTGGGGTTGGACCGAAAATCGCGCTGAACGTGCTCAGTGGGATCAGTGTCTCAGCTTTCCGAAACGCGGTGGCCGACGGCAATGTCAAGACCCTGGGTCAGATTTCGGGGATCGGTCGGAAGACGGCCGAGCGAATCGTTGTCGAGCTGAAAGACAAGGTTGGCGGGGCGCCGCAGAAAGTTGAAGGACCGTCGCAAGGGGGCAGTGCGGAAGACCAAAAGATTGATGATGCGGTACAAGGTCTGGTCGCCCTCGGATTCAAACCGAATGAAGCGCGTAATGCGGTCAGCTCGGCACTGAAACAGGTCTCGGAAGAAGCCCGTGTCGATGAAATTGTCCGCCTCTGCTTGAAGAGCACGCAATGAAGGCGAAGTCGGTTACCCAATCAGCTCGGGGCGTTGTGCCAAAGACGCTCAAGCGCCATCAAAAGGTGTTGATGTTGGGGGCCTATCTGATTCTGAGTGGGCTGACTCGGACCGTCCGACTTCGATTCGACCATGAGTGCGCCGGTGCCAAGGCTGTCAGAGAAGGACCTGTGATCTTTGCGATATGGCACAACCGGTTGGCGATTTCCATGGCGAGCTATAAGCGATTTTTGGGGAAAGCCGCCCGGAAGCGACGTCTGGCCGCATTGGTAAGTGCGAGTCGGGATGGAGGGAAGCTGGCTCAGTTACTGCAATTCTTCGGCGCGCAGCCGGTTCGAGGTTCATCCAGCCGGCGAGGCGGGCAAGGCATTCTTGAGCTCATGACGTGGGTGGAGCGCGGGTACGATATCGCAATCACCCCGGATGGTCCACGCGGGCCACGGTATCAGGTCCAACGCGGGATTGTCTCCTTGGCGCAAATGACACAGCAACCGATTATCCCGATTTCAGCCTT
>JAHEOI010000137.1 GCA_018610125.1 Verrucomicrobiota bacterium | reverse complement strand
TCACGATGACCTGCGCTTGGGGAAGCATCTCCTTCAGTTTGGCCGTGCATTCGATTCCACTCATCCCGGGAAGCTGCAGGTCCATCAATACAACGTGCGGGGTCAAGCCGCTGATTGCTTCTATCATATCCTCGGCCGAGGAATAGGCTCCCAGCAGCTCGAAGTCCTCATTTGCTCCGAGGGCGGCAACGAGGCTTTCTCGCACGCGAACATCATCCTCTACAAGAACGGCTTTAATGGGAGGCCAAGGAGATTGATTTTTCATAATGGCTCCATGTTCGAGGGCAATCAGGGTTGGCGTCAAATCGCACGTTTGGGGTACGGGCTTGAAAGCGAACGCCCAGAGCACAGAGCTAAGGGCGCAGGGCGAAGAGCTGTTTGGTTGTGTTTTTTCGTTTGACACGCTTTTACCCTTTGCTTCGCTCAAAGATTCCGGAGCGAAGTCGTTGCTTATCAACCGAGCATCGCAAAGGAATCATGAAATGGATTTGGGTGCCTTCGTTTAGCTGGGACCGAATGGCGCATTGGCCGCCGACGGCTTCGAGACGGTCGCGCATGTTTCGAAGGCCCTGTCCGGATTTCTCAAAACGAAGATTTTTGATGCCGATTCCATTGTCGGAAATCGATATTTGAAGCTGCTTCGTCTCGCCAAGATCAGCCTTGCAGGCGTCCCATTCGGTAAGACTTGCGGAAAGGGTGACATGAGTCGCTCTTGAGTGCTTTAGAATGTTGTTCAAGCCTTCGGCAAAGCCAAACAAGACCGCCTCACATGTCTCAGCGGAAAGCTTATAGGGCACCTCTTCGAGTGGGAATTCGAAGCTCAGCTCAAGCTCGGTTCCATTGAACACTTGGTTCGCTTTCTCGCGACACTTGGCCAGGAGCTCCTCGACGGCGAAGTAGTCAGAATCCGACACCCACGAGAGGTCACTGACGTATCGTTGGATCTCCTTCACCAGTGACTCGATCTGATCGAAGGTGGTCACTCGGGCATGAGGTTCGTCGTGTTGCCGGCGTGCATGGCGACAGAGGTGGACGATCGGCATGAGGTGGCTGCCGACTCCATCGTGCAGACTGCCTGCGAGGTATCGCTTTTGGTCCCGACGCGCGTGCTCCCCGGCTGCTTCCAGCCGAGCGGGCAAATGCCAAAACCGCTGATAAACGTTGATCCCCAACATGGTCACCCCAAACAATCCCAAACCGACTGTGAGCCACAAGGAATCGCTTCCCGAGCGAGCCTGTTGCGGCAGCTCTTCCCGGGGTATGACGTCAAAGGTATACGGATCTGAGCTATAGCCTCCCGGATTCACCACCCGAACGGACCATTGGGCCTCGGTAATGGTAAAGATCGGTCGAATCGTAATCTGATCAGCATCCATCATCGAGAGCGGGATGTTTTCAAACACTTCTCCTGTGCGCCGGTCCGTCAAGATGACTTCACATCCTTTGACAAAGTTATGACCATTGATGGTAAAGTGGTGAGGCTGGTTCAACCCGGGTGCCGGATCCGGTAATACCCCGGTGATTTTGGGGATGATTTCCGGAGCGACCACCTCGAACTTGAATTCTCGCGATGGCGCACCGCCGGGATTGACCACTTCGACTGTCCAAGGTGCTGGCTTGGCGGTAAAATTGGCAGAGATTTCGATCTTGTCGCTGGTCCGATCGTGAAATTCCAGGTCGTCAAATCTTTCTCCGGTTCGTTTATCCCGCAGGATGACAGATGCCTTCGGATGGAAGTTCTTACCGTAAACCATGAACTGTTGGTCGAAGTTGGCGCCCACCACAGGAAAGGGCTTGACCTTGGAAATCGAAGGCGATTGGGCGAATCCTCCAAGTGGAAAGTGAAAAAACCATAGTGTAACCAGAGCCCATCTTAAAACGAGATGCCGGATCGGCCGCCTAACGACGGGAAACTGCAAACATCGGCGCAAGCGCGATCCCTGTGCTGTCGTTATTCTTAATTCCCCTTGCACTGCCTCCCTGTGACACCCCTGACAAACCACAATACACCTCCATACCCCAAGGTCACGAGTTACGAAATTATCGATACGCGACCTTAAACTGTTTTTGGTAACACTACACCATTAACTGGACATCTTCCGCTAAATTAAAGCCACCTTCTAATTGTTGTTGAATTTTTAACCAATTATGATTTAGCGCTGCTTGGTAACCGAGTCCCTCCTGAGCTGTTTGGTTATCTAAGGGATATTCCCATATCCACGTAAGCATGACAAGGAAAAATTTTTACGCGTTTACCTCATTACCGAATGCTTTCTGTTTTCGCGGAAGATCTCTCCGGGGCGCAGATCCGACGGGCCGGACGCCGACGCATTCACTTAAGCAGGGGGCTCGACAGCAACCTCGGCCGGGTCTAACCGCCAATTAATGCAAAAAAATCGCCAATATCAGACGGATGTCGCTACCGGACAAACGACATCGCAGGGTATCTATTCAGGGTTACAGGCCGACGAACGGGTAGCCGCGCGGGAGCTCGCATTGATGGCCGCAAAAAGGGATAGGGGCGGTTCTATTCAGAGCGAGGGAGATTGTAACTGTTTAGCCGCAAAAAGGCAAACGAGAGGACTCTTAACCGCAGATTACGCTGAATGCGCGGATATCGCCGGTGAAAGCCCTGTGAGCTGGATTCTCCCGGGAGCAAACGCTTCAGACAAACCTCGCGATCCGAGCACAAGCGCTTGTTCCCGGGAGAATCCAGCTCACAGGGCCGGCACACAGTGCCAAGCTTTGAGCGGCCATGCAGTCCTCGTCCCATCAATCCGTGTAATCCGTGGTTAATTCTTCAATTCTCCTTATCTTAAAACATTCAAGCCTGAATAGATACGGGAGATTGCGTTGCAGTCGCGGCCGACTGGGCGCTGATCCATACTCAAGGGCCTGGCCATTGTCGGTGGTCGATCGACTAACCTGAGCCAATCGCCCCTCCCGCAACCGAAACAATTCCAACGCCCACGGATCCCGATCCACCAAAAGCACCTCCCGCGTTCCGACCTTGGCATAAAATGCCAATTTCTCGCGAGCTCGATCGTCGGGACTCGTCCCTATCAGGGAGGGAAGGCCGTGCACCGCAGGTCCCTTCGGTCTGCGCTCAGTATTCTATTTGCGTTGATTCGCATCCATCTGCGGTCCCCGAACTGGAGAACGGACTCTTTAGGCCGCTTGTCGTTTGAAATCGCAACGTGATCCGAATATCCTTACGCCGTGGTGACTGGCAGGACGTCGCTTCCCGGTATGGGAAACAGCCCCGCGGCGTCCCGGATAAGGCCTACAATCAAACGGTGAACGGTTGAATAGCATCCTTTATTGCGTCGGACGCGGGCTCATCGCGGTGATCCAGAGCCTGCCATTGCAGGTAGTCGCTCATCTCGGACGGATGGGCGGAGCGCTCGCGTACCTCCTTGATTGCCGACATCGGCGAGTCGCCTTGGCCAACCTGCGCGATTGCTTCGGCACCGAGAAATCCCCTCGCGAGATTCGCGCCATTGCGCGGGAAAATTTTCGGCGTATTGGGGAAGCGTATTGCTGCGGCGTCAAGACGGCGGCCATGTCGAACAACGCACTGTTTCGCCGGCTGGAATTCGTCGGGCTGGACAATTTTACGGTCAATGAGCGGGAGAATCCCAAAAAAGGCACGATCTTCGCGATCGGGCACTTTGGCAATTTCGAGCTGTATGTCCGCCTCAGCGAGGTGGTCTCCGGTTACCGATTTGCGGCAACCTATCGCGCGCTGGGCCAGCCGGCGCTTGATCAGCTCTTGCAAGGGCTGCGTGGCCATTCAAATTGCCACTTCTTTGAAAGGCGCACTGAAGGGCGCCATCTCAAAGAGATGATGGCTCAGCACCGGACGATGTTGGGACTCTTGGCCGATCAGCATGCGGGCTCAGCCGGGGTGCAAATCCCTTTCATTGGCCGCCAATGCTCCACATCGGTCGCACCGGCTGTCCTGACCCATCGTTACAACTGCACCCTCTATACGGCAATCTGTTTTCGCACCGGCCTTGGGAAATGGCGAATTGAAGTCGGCGAGCGAATCCCGAGTCATAAGAATGGAGAGCCGAGGTCCAAAGAAGCCATCATGCGCGACGTCAATGAAGCCTTTGAAAACGCGGTTCTCCGTGATCCCGCCAATTGGTTCTGGGTCCATCGCCGCTGGAAAGACAGAAGGAAATCGAAGCCTGCCACCCGCAGCGCGCCGGTTGAGGCAGAACAAGCTTGACGTTCATGGCTGAGCCCACCGGTTTTCACGAAGGCGAGCGCCTCTTGGTGCGCGGGGTCAATTGGCTGGGTGACAGCGTCATGACGCAGCCGGCATTGAAACGCCTCCGGGAGGCCAAACCAAAGGCCCATATCGCCCTGTTGACGCGCCACTCCCTTGCCGCACTTTGGGAAAATCAGCGGGTGATCGACGAAATCATCCCGATCCATCGTGACGAATCCATCTGGCATGTCGCCGGGAAGCTTCGTGGGCGCTTCGATACCGCGTTGGTCCTGCCAAATTCCTTTCGATCAGCCATTGAAGCCTACCTGGCAGGCATCCCGGAACGGATCGGTCATTCAAACGGCATGCGCGATCGTTTTTTGACCACTGCAATCCCCCCGAGGGCGGAAACCTTTCCCATGCGAAAAAAATCTCCCAAGGAGGTCGAGAGATGCCTTGTTTCCGACACACCCGGCGCTCGTCCTACGGCAGCCGCCCACCATCTGCATCAATACCTGCACTTGGTTGGAGCCCTGGACGCTTCAACAGACCCGCTAGAGCCATACCTTGAAGTCCCTCAGCAGGCATTGAGTCGCGTCAAGCGCTCGATCTTATCATTACAGCCGAGCGACTTCGGACGCCCCTGGCTCGGCTTGAATGCCGGCGCGGAATACGGGCCGGCAAAACGGTGGCCTCCGGAGCGTGTGGTCGATGCGGCCTTACGACTCCACAGTGCAACCAATTGCCTTTGGCTTGTCTTCGGCAGCCGCAATGACCCGGTCTCAACCGCCATCGCGGAACACCTGCGAGGGAGAGAGGACAGCCGAATCGCTCTCAATCTCGTCGGGGAAACCTCCCTCCCGGATCTGGCCGCCGCTTTGAAGCTTTGCCGAGTGGTGCTGACAAACGATTCCGGACCGATGCACTTGGCTGCGGCAGTCGGAACGAAGACGGTGGCGCTTTTCGGAAGCACCTCGCCCGAATTGACCGGGCCCGGCTTGCCGGGAATGAACACCCATTACCTGCTTCGTCAGCCGGTCCCTTGCGCCCCATGCTTCCTCAGAGAATGCCCGGTGGATTTCCGGTGCATGACCGGAATCACCGTGGCTCAGGTCGTCGAATCGGTGCTGCAGGCAATGAGCGACCCAGCCCACGTGGACGGCACGCTATAAAGGCAGAAAAGTGGGTCACAGGGGACTGTGACCCTATCACGGGAAGAGGCGCTTACCTGATAGGGACGTCGTCCCCGAGGTTCACGAGCGGACCGCAGCGGAGTGCGGTCCCTACCCCCACAAACGGTCCTGTCCTCCTTACTCGAAGTCTTCAGACTCCAGAAAACCTTGCAACTGACGGATACGTGTCGGATGGCGCATCTTCCGCAACGCCTTGGCTTCAATCTGGCGGATTCGCTCCCGCGTGACTTTGAATTGCTTACCGACTTCCTCCAAGGTGCGGGAATAGCCATCACCCAAGCCAAACCGTAGGCCCAGCACCTTTCGCTCGCGGTCGGTGAGCGAGTCTAAGACAGCCCCCAATTTGTCCTTGAGCAGACTATAACTGGTCATATCCGACGGATTGTCCGCCGATTTGTCTTCAATGAAATCCCCAAAATTGGTGTCTTCCCCATCTCCGACCGGCGACTGTAGCGATATTGGCTGCTGAGCCATCTTAAGGACCGCTCGCACTCGGTCCACTGGCATTTGCATCTCGTCCGCAATCTCTTCCGGAGTGGCCTCCCGACCGAACTCTTGCACCAACTGCTTCTGGACCCGCATCAGCTTGTTGATCGTCTCGATCATGTGAACCGGTATGCGAATCGTACGGGCCTGATCGGCGATCGAGCGGGTGATCGCTTGACGTATCCACCACGTGGCATACGTCGAGAATTTATAGCCGCGGCGATACTCAAATTTCTCCACGGCCTTCATGAGCCCCATGTTTCCTTCTTGAATCAGATCGAGAAACGACAACCCTCGGTTGGTATATTTCTTGGCGATCGAAATCACCAATCTCAAATTCGCCTCCACCATCTCGGTCTTGGCAACCAAGGCCTTCTTCATGTAATGCCTCAGGTTGCTGTAGGCCTCCAAATACTCCTCCGGGCTCATCCGAACGAATTCCTCAAGCGTCTTGAGCTTCTTTCGCTCGGCATCGATCGTATTCTGCTGCTGCGTCGAGGCGCGCTGCTTTTTTTGGTCTTCAATCAACCGAAGACTTTGCCTCGTTTTCTCGTAAATATTATCAGCGACAAGCGTCATCTCTTCGATGACTTTCTGCTTGTAATAAAACCGGCCGAAGGTCTTTTGGAGCTTGGCATCGAGCTTTTTGAACTCCGCGTAAGCCTTCTCTCGCTTGTCTTTCGAAGAAGCTTGCTGGTACTCGGCATATTTTTCGTCGACCTGCTGGTCCAATGCCCGAACCTCCTTGACCAGCTTGCGAAGCGCTTTGAGATGGTTTTCTCGCCCTTCGACCTTTTTGTCGATGATGACCCGATCGAACCGCTCCTTCGGCGGCTCCGAAATCAACTTTTCCGCAAGGGCAATGTGCTCTTTGCCGCAGAAGCCAAAACTATAAATAATCCGACGAACCTCGTTTTCAGCCTCCTCGATGCGCTTGGAAATTTCGACCTCTTGCTCCCGCGTCAGCAATGGGACTTGCCCCATGTGCTTGAGATACATCCGGACCGGATCATCCAGAATATCCAAGCGGTTCTTCTCCTCATCCTCCTCTTCTTGCCCGGATTGCTTGACCCGATCGACTTCGGCCTGATCGACGATTTCAACTTCTAAATTTCGAAGCTTGACATAGATCTCATCGAGATCTTCGGCGGTAACGTAATCCTCCGGTAATACCTCGTTAATATCGCTGTATGTCAGGTATCCCTGCTCCTGGGCCAGCTTGACAAGCTCTTTGATCTTTTCAGTCAGGGCAACGTTGCCTTCCGATCCCTTTTGCACCTCCAAGTGGAAATCCTTACCATCCCCCGAAGGATCGCCATTCCCCCCTTGCGGTTGGCCATCTACGGAGGGCTCGATTTGCGAAGGTTGGGCGCCATTTCCACCACCACTTCGCTCGGGTCGCTCGGGTTGCCTGGATTGATCGCCTGACCGCTTTTTGGGAGATCGCCCCTTGGTGGCGTGATTCTTGGCCGTTCGTGATCCCTTGAGCGAGGTGGTTTCTGAAGTCGGTTGCTTAGCCTTCGATTTAGCCATATTCGACTGGGGTTTATCCTAAGACATCATTCACACAACAAAGGACGCGTTAATATGGGCAGGGGAGGGAGTTAAGTCAAGGGGCACTTCCCCAGTTTTCAGCCCAAAACCGAGGATTTCCCTGAGCATTGCCACTGCCAGCCTGGCTGAAATCGATCGAAAGCCTCCCTCGCGTCCCCAACCTCCTCCGCCTGGTTGCTCGAGTTGTCGTTGGTCTCAAACACACAAAATTTGACGTCAAAAGAGCTAAATTTGCACAAAGACGCCACTCGATTTGGTTGAAACAGGCCATCATCTCCCAGGTTGGGATCTGAATGATCCCAACCTCTCTTATGCCTTTAAGAAGACAATGGTCTTCCTTTTATCTCCCTATTACAACTGGTCGATTTTTGAAGCCAAAATGAAATCGCTTTCGGTAAGCCCATCGATTTTATGGGTACAGATGTCGATTTTGACTTTCCCCCATGTCAGCCCGATATCGGGGTGATGTCCTTGCTGCTCCGCCAGCTCGCCCACCTTGTTGGTAAAGTCAAGGGCTTCTCGAAAATTTTTGAAGGTAAAGGTCTTTTCTAAATGGTGCTCATTAATTACTTCCCAATTATTGCCGAGCTTTTCTTGAAGCTGCTTCAGTTCCTCGCCTTTCAATGGAGGTGTGCCTCCCTTGCACGGAACGCACTCCTTGGTTGCCAATTCGCTCATATCAAAATCCCCTTGTTTGCTGATTGTTCGTTTGTTTCAACCCAAAATCAACTGGGTTTGACCCAGATGTGAAGCGGTCAAGCACCGCTTTGCCCCCCAATATAGGAAGCCCTCTTGAGCTTTTCAAAGGGGCAATCCCACGGGGCCCAATTCCGCGCAGCCTTAACGCTGGAAGCGTTGACTTGCGACCCATCACGCTTGCCGCTGGCCAAGCTTCATCCGCGCGAGCAGGATCCTGCTTAGCGCTCGGCAATCAGAGGCCCTTATTTTCGCCGTTGCTTTTGGTCGATCGCGTCACCGACAACACCGCCGCCGACGGC
>JAHEOI010000136.1 GCA_018610125.1 Verrucomicrobiota bacterium | reverse complement strand
GCGGATGCTAATCATCGTCAAGCAGGGACACGAAGAATCGGTGCAGTCCATCTTTGACAAGTGGGATCTCCCATGGTCCCGGATCGGTCATGTCACCGATACCGGACGGATGGTCGTCACGCATGCTCGGCAGGTCGTCGCGGACATTCCCGCCGCCCCGCTGGCCAACGAAGCCCCCGTCTATTATCGGGAAGCCAAGAAGCCTGCCTATCTCGACGAGGTTCAATGTTTCTCAGTGCAAGCGCTTCCCGACACAACCGACCCGGTTGAAGCGTTGAAGCAGCTCTTGCGCCGGCCCAATATCGCCTCCAAGAACTGGATCTATCGCCAATACGACTTTATGGTCCGCAACAGCTCGGCTGTAACTCCCGGATCGGACGCGGCGGTGATCCGTATTAAGGAAGATTCGGTACCGCCATTGCCCGGTCAGAAGCCCTTCCCGGAGAAATATCTGGCATTGACCATCGATTGCAACGCCACCTACGTCTATCTCGATCCGTATGAAGGGGCAAAGGCGGCGGTTGCGGAAGCCGCTCGCAACTTGGCTTGTTCCGGCGCCAAGCCGTTGGGGGTAACCGACAACTTGAACTTCGGCAATCCTTATAAGCCTGAAATCTTTTATCAGCTCAAGGAGGCGATTCGCGGATTAAGCGAGGCGTGTCGCCGGTTCGAGGCCCCTGTTATCGGGGGCAATGTCAGCCTCTACAACCAGAACCCGAATGGCAGCGTCGATCCCACTCCGACGGTCGGCATGGTCGGCTCGATCGACGAGCCGGAGCAGATCACGTGCCAAGCGTTTCAACAAAGCGGTGACGCCATTCTTCTCCTCGGGGAACCGATCGCCAAGGCGGATCCGTTGTTCGGACTGGGAGGCTCGGTATACCTCCAAGCCATCCACCGGCGTAAAACAGGAGCCCCGCCCCCTTGCGACCCGGACCTCGAAATCGCTGTCAACGGGGCCACTTTGGACCTGATCCGGCGCGGATTGGTCTCAAGCGCTCATGACTGCAGTGAAGGGGGAGTGGCGGTTGCCCTCGCGGAAGCATGCATTTCGCAAGAGATTGCGCGCGGTCATCCCCGTTTGTTAGGCGCCGAGGTCGATCTCTCCCAAATCCCTCGCCAACGATTGGACGCCCTCCTGTTCGGCGAAAGTCATGCCCGGATCCTTCTCTCTGTTCCCAGCTCGCAGCTTGACGTGGCGCTCAGCATCGCCCACAAACATCAGGTCGAGGCTCGGCACTTGGGGACGGTTGGCGGAGCAAGCTTGCAGATCGAAACAGGGACCCGTACCTTGCGATGGGACCTGGAAGCGCTTCGTCGAATTTGGTGGAATGCCTTGGCCGACATGACGGCTGATTTAACAGACACGCCGTAAAGCAAACTGGTTTGGACAATACTATACTACGAGATGGTTTAGGGACCGCCTTCAATAAAGGCGGGAAAGAGGTGGCTTTTTCTTAATGCACGAGTACCCGAAACACTACTGTGGGGTCTTTGGGGTTTATGGGCACACGGACGCGGCGCAATTGACCTATTACGGATTGTATGCGCTGCAGCACCGTGGGCAGGAGAGTGCCGGAATTGTCAGCTCCGACGGACGTCAATTGCACCTACACCGAGGAATGGGCTTGGTCTCGCAGGTTTTTCATCCCGAGGTCCTTCAGAAGCTCGCCGGGTCGCTGGCTATTGGCCATACGCGCTATTCCACGAGTGGGGCCTCCCTCCTTCAAAACGCCCAGCCTCTGACCGTCGATTGCGCCAAGGGGCGGATCGCTATCGCGCACAACGGAAACCTTACCAATGCGGTTCAACTGCGTGAGGAGCTTGAGAGCAAAGGCTCCATTTTCCAGACCTCCTCCGACAGTGAGATTATTCTTCATCTGTTGGCCCAGCCCGGTCAGGACAGCAATCTGATCAAGACGGTTCGCCGCATCGAGGGCGCCTATTCATTGGCGATCATGACCGATCGGGAATTGATCGGCATCAGGGATCCGCACGGTTTCCGGCCTTTATCGATCGCCAAATTGGGCGATGCCTACATCTTGGCGAGTGAAACCTGCGCCTTTGATTTGATTCAAGCCGAGTTTGTCCGTGATGTCGAGCCGGGAGAGATCGTCATCATCAACGACGAGGGCATTCAAAGCCATCAAGCCTTTCCGGATCACCACGAGCAAGCGTTCTGCATTTTTGAATACGTCTATTTTGCTCGACCGGACAGCACCATCGCCAATCGCAACGTCTATAAAGTACGCGTCGAGATGGGGCGTCAACTGGCCCGGGAGCACCCGATCGATGCCGACGTCGTCGTTCCCGTACCGGATAGCGGGAATTGTGCCGCTCTGGGCTATTCGCTGGAATCCGGCATCCCGTATGAAATGGCCTTTGTACGCAACCACTATGTGGGACGCAGTTTTCTCCAGCCCTCTCAGCTCATTCGCGACTTTAATGTCCGGGTCAAGCTGAACCTCATTGGGGAGCTCGTCCGAGACAAACGGGTAATCATCGTGGACGATTCGATTGTACGCGGGACCACCTGCAAGGCACGGGTCAACAACCTCAAAGAGGCGGGGGCCCGTGAGGTCCATGTCTTGGTAAGCTGTCCTCCCCATCGCCACCCTTGCCTCTATGGGATAGACCTGCCCGACCGAAGCAAGCTGATGGCCGCCAATTACACCATCGAAGAAATCCGCGACTACCTCCATGTCGACTCCCTTGGCTACCTGTCTCAAGAAGGGATGGTGGCCGCCACCGGGCGACCGAAGCAGCATTTCTGCATGGCGTGCTATGACGGACAATTCCCGGTGCAGCCGCGCCCCGAAGATTGCGCGCGCGCTCCGGAAGAGCGCGGCATCAAAAACGAAAGCCTGGGCGAAGACCTGACACAAGACGCGCTTCAGATTAAGCTTCTGTAACTTTCTCGCGGCACCCCTAACGCGCCGTTGCTATGATGAAGGGCTTCACCAGCACCCTGACCTACTTTATCCGGCAAGAGCCTAAACGCCGGAATATCGCAATCCTTCTTCGTTTTTTCCTCGTTTTAGGCATCCTGGTCGTCATCTACACAACAATATTCCTCCACCTCATGAAACATCATGAGGGAGAAACGGATGTGAGCTGGATCGACGGATTCTATTGGACCCTGACAGTCATGTCGACCTTGGGGTTCGGCGACATCGTCTTTCATAGCGACCTCGGGCGACTCTTCTCGATGATTGTGCTGCTGTCGGGAATGATCTTTTTGCTGGTCCTCATGCCCTTCACCTTTATCGAGTTCTTTTATGCCCCTTGGATGGAAGCCCAATCCGCCGCAAGGGCACCCCGGGGGCTGAATAAGAATGTCAAGGATCACATTATCCTTACCCATTACGGGCCGGTTACGGCGTCGCTGATCACCAAGCTCAAGCATTACGGCTACCCTTACGTGCTGCTCGTCTCGGATCTTCAAGAGGCCTTGAGGCTTCACGATATCGGGATTCACGTGGTCGTCGGCGACCTCGATGATCCCCGCACCTACCGGAATACACAGGCAGAGAAGGCGGCGCTGGTGGCGACCACTTCAACGGACGTGATCAATACCAACGTCACCTTTACCGTTCGAGAAATGACGGAGGAGGTTCCGATCGTGGCCACCGCCAACAATGCCTCGTCCGTTGAGATCCTTAAGCTGGCCGGAAGCAACGATGTCCTCCAATTAGGGGAGATGATGGGACAGTCCCTCGCACGGCGAACGATCGGCGGAGATGCCCTGGCGCACGAGATCGGACGCTTTGGCGAGCTTGCGATCGCCGAGGCGACCGCCTCCGGAACGCCCTTGGTCGGCAAGACGCTTCGCGAGAGTCAGCTCCGTGAGATTGTCGGGGTGACTGTGATCGGCGTCTGGGAGCGCGGCTATTTCGAAGCTGCCGGTCCCGAAACCCGAATCGGCCCGAACACAGTCTTGGTCATGGCCGGCTCGTCGGAACAATTCCGGCGGTATGACGAATTGTTTTGTATTTATCACCTTCTCGACACCCCGGTCGTGATTATCGGCGGCGGACGGGTCGGAAGGGCGACCGGACGGGCCCTCGCCAACCGCAACATGGATTACCGTATTATTGAGCAGCTTCCGGAACGAGTGCGCGATGCCACTCATTACATCGTCGGTAATGCCGCCGACCTTGAGGTCATTGAGAAGGCCGGAATCAACGAAGCCCCCACCGTCATCGTCAGCACCCATGAGGACGACACCAATATCTACCTCACGCTCTTTTGCCGGAAATTGAGACCGGACATCCAGATTATCAGCCGCGCCACTCTCGAACGGAATGTGTCCACTCTTCACCGGGCAGGGGCCGATTTCGTTATGTCATACGCCTCAATGGGCGCCAACAACATCTTCAATCTGCTCCAACGCAGCGATGTCGTCATGCTGGCCGAGGGACTCAATGTGATTCGGGTCCGCATCTCGGAAGCCCTGAGAGGCCGGACCCTCTCAGAGCTTCCCATCCGCAAAGAGACCGGCTGCAGTGTCGTGGCGCTTCGTCGCAACTCCGAGCTCACAATCAATCCGGACCCTAATATGGTCCTTGAGCCGGACGCGGAAATGGTACTGATCGGGACAGCCGAAGCCGAACAACGCTTCCTATCCCGTTACGGCAATAAGATCTCAAGATATGAGCAGGAAAAGCCAAAAACGGATAAGCTAAGTGGTCACCGCCATGGGAGATTGAATCAGGCTCGTTCGGACCGAGCTGGTCCGGACGAACTGGAAAACGATTAAATTTCGCTATAGCATTCCAATGAAAACCAACTTTGGAGAGTGGGCCACGAAGTATGCGAAGGCAATCACCTGGGTCATTGTCGGTGTGACGGTTCTGATTGCCGTGGCGGCGATCCTCCCTTCGGTTTGGCCACGTCAATTCCCGTGGCTGAATTCGCTCCACGTGGACACGGATCCGGAAAATATGCTGGCTCAAGATGAGCCGGTGCGGGTGTTCCATAACCGCATGAAGGAGAAGCTTAACCTTCATGACATGGTGGTGCTCGGGGTGGTCAATCGTGAAAATACCAACGGGGTTTTCAATCCCGACTCGTTGAACCGGATCCATATCTTAAGCGAGTACGTTCAAACCTTGCGATGGCTGAACGAGGAGGGCCGTCAAGTCGGTATCATCGAGCAAGACATGATTTCCCCCTCGGTCGTGGACAGCATCGAGCCGGGCTCGTTGGGGGAAATTCGTTTCGAATGGCTGATGCCGGAGCCGCCCACCAACCAGCAGGCCGCCGACGAGATTTTTCGAAAAGCCCAACGGGTCCCTTTCCTTCGCGGCACCATGGTTCCGCAGCACCAAGACGACCGGCAAGCCGTCTGCCTCTACCTCCCGATCAGCAGTAAGGATCTCAGCTACCATTTTTACGACGCGTTAAATCGTCAAATCCCCATTCTCCGGCAATGGAGCCGTGTCAAGCAGCGACTCGAATCGACCGACTTTCCCTCCGACACATCCGACGGTTCCCCGAAAACAACTCTATTGGAACTGGGACGCCTCGCCGCTTTCTACAGTCAAAGCCGGAGCGCCTTCAACGACCGCCTCAGTCGGCTTCTCACATATCAAGGCGAGGGCACTCCGGAAGAGACTGTCAACCAGGTCATCGAGCGAATCAAAGCTTGGCAAGCTCAGGCCACCGCGCTCGATGCCGAAACCAAGGCGCAAGCCAAGCAGCATGTCATGGCACGTCGCTCGGCGTTTGAACATGCCATTCAGAGTGCCGGCAAAATCGATGTCGGATTGACCAACACGCTACCGACTATGGTGTTTGAGGAATCCCGATCGCCATGGCCGCGGTCGACCCGCCAGACAATTAAGCGCCTCTCGGTCAAAGTCGCCGACCTTGAAGGCCCGACCGATGGCCAAGCGCCCTCTGACCCGGGAAGCGTCCGGCACCATCTCAGACAAGCCCTGAATGCGGACGCCGAGCTGGCGCGCTATCGCAGTCATCGGACAAAACTGGCCCATCGAAAATTGGCGACGCATCTCGCCCAGGCAGCGAACGATTCCCCAAAATTGGCGCTCTGGCTCGACTACGCCGATCTCTATCGTCAATCTCAGGAAGGCCGAATCCAGACCGCGGCGTCGCTCCTAAAATCGATCGTCGGGCATTCTCGGGATCATATCAAGCCTGTTCTCGCGAGCCCTCAGTCCGTCGGTTCAGTCGCCCCTGCGCTCCAAGAGAGCCTTGAGTCGGGGGGCAAATCCGGAGACGACTATTACATCACCGGCTTGCCCGTGGCCGAGGATACATTCGGCGTTGAAATGTTCATTCAAATGGCGATTTCGGCGCCATCCGCGATGCTCTTGATCCTCCTCCTCATGCTCGCCTTTTTCCGCAAGCTCATCCTCGTCCTTTCGCCTCTGATTATCGCCATGGCGACGGTGATTATCACGATGGGACTCTTGGTTATTACCGGTTATCCGATCCATATCATGAGCAGCATGATCCCCATCTTTCTGATGCCGATCGCCGTATTGGATTCGATCCATGTCATTAGTGAATTTTTCGATCGGTACCGGGCCACACACGATCGGCGTCAGACCTCGATCGATGTCATGCATGAGCTCTTCCGGCCGATGCTTTACACCTCCTTGACCTCGGCCGCCGGGTTTGCCTCCCTTGCCTTGACGCCGATCCCACCGGTTCAGGTGTTCGGCCTGTTTGTGGCCATCGGGATCCTACTGGCTTGGTTATTGACCATCCTGTTTATCCCCGCGTTCGTGATGTTGCTTCCCGAAAAATCGTTGGTGAACTTTGGGGCGAAACATAGCGCGACCGAGACCGATGGCGGGACCGGCTCTTGGCTTTCAAGGGGATTGGACCGGCTACAGCGGCTCACATTTCAACGTTACAAGCCGATCCTGGCATTCAGTCTGGCGATCCTTGCCATTGCCGCATACGGGATCACCCAAATTCAGGTCAATGACAACCCGATCAAATGGTTTGTTCCATCCCACCCGATTCGGGTCGCCGATCGTGTCCTCAACGCTCACCTTGGCGGCACCTACATGGCCTACCTCACGCTGGATGCGAAGCAACAAGAATTTGCGCCCCAAGCCTTCCTGCAGCAATTCACTCAGCGGGCCGAGCAACAAGCCGAAGACCTTAAGGAAGACTTGCCCTCCGCTTCGGGAGTCTTTAACACACTCAACGATTTGGCGGAGAAGGCAGCCGCCACGAGCAGCTCACGCACTCAATTCTTCGAGAGGCTGGGCGAAATGGTCAATCGACGGATTCAGAAAGCTTCGGGGGAAGCAGCCTTCGCGTGGGACGAAGCGAGCCTTTTCGTCGACAAAGAGGCCCAATTGACCCAAGTGTTTAAAGACCCGGAGGTCCTGAATTATCTCGCCGGACTGGAAGAAAAGCTGCGGAATACCGGCACCGTCGGCAAGGTCAATTCGGTCGCCGACATTGTCAAAACCGTCCATCGAGACCTCTTAAGTGGTGAAAGTAAGGATTTTCGCATCCCGGATAATCGGAAGATGGTCGCCGAGTGCCTGATTCAGTTTCAAAACAGTCATCGACCGAATGACCTCTGGCACTTCGTAACCCCGGACTACCGGACATCAAGCCTCTGGGTCCAGCTCCGAACCGGCGACAATAAAGACATGTCGAAAATCGTGCGGGAGATCGAGGACTACATGGATGCCAACCCGCCCCCATCCTCCCTGTCACAGCAAGCGGATTGGTTTGGTCTTACCTACATCAATGTCGTCTGGCAGGAGAAAATGGTCATCGGAATGCTTCAGGCCTTTGCCGGGAGCTTCCTTGTCGTGCTGCTCCTTATGATCATCCTATTCCGCTCCTTGCTTACGGCCCTGCTCTCGATGATTCCGCTAACCGTCACCATTGTCGCGATATATGGCGCCATTGGGATCATCGGCAAGGATTACGACATGCCGGTGGCCGTTCTCAGCTCGTTAACCCTCGGGCTGGCGATCGACTTTGCCATCCACTTTCTGGCCCGTAGCCGAAAGCTGCAACAGGAGCATGGGACGTGGCGCGCGACTTTGCCTCATGTCTTCGGCGAGCCCGCAAGGGCCATCTCTCGCAATGTTATCGTGATCGCGGCCGGTTTTCTCCCGCTACTCTTGGCCCCCTTGGTCCCTTACAAGACTGTCGGCGCGCTCATGGCCACAATCCTCTTGGTCTCCGGCCTGACCACCCTGATCCTCCTGCCGGCGCTCATCCGCGTCATGGAAAGGCACCTCTTCACGCCGAAAGAACCGGTCGGCACCACGTGCAATTGCGCTCTCTGCGTTACGGCATCCGTCGTGCTGGTGGCACTGATCGCGATCAATCTTCACCAGTACGCGATGATCGGCTGGACAATCCTGACCTGGGTAAGCCTGATTGCCATACCGATCCTTGCTCTAAGCTGCGGCATCCTCTCTCGGCGAGAGCAATGCCGAGCAGGGCCCCAAACTCAAACTCAACCAAAGACATCCGATCATGAAACCGATTAACAGCATTATTCATCCCCGCTCGATCTTCCAGATCGCCGGCCTCCTGGGATTGGGACTAACCACACCCGTTGCCGGAGCCGAGTCCGGCGAAAATGCCTCCCATCCCCCTGTGGAGACAATCGTTCAAAAGGCCAATCACATGGCTTATTACCAAGGGGCTGACGGACGCGCCAAGGTTGACATGACCATTCATGACAGCCAAGGCCGGACCCGGAACCGCGAGTTTACCATCCTACGGTGGGACGAGCCGAAAAAGGGGAGCGACGCCCCAAAAAAGGAACAGTCCTACGACGGCAAGCAGAAGTTTTACGTCTATTTCTTACGTCCGGCCGATGTCAACAAGATGGTCTTTATGGTCTGGAAGCATTTGGATAGCAACGATGACCGCTGGCTCTACATGCCCGCGCTCGACCTTGTCAAGCGGATCGCTGCCGCCGACAAACGCACCAGCTTTGTCGGCTCGCATTTCCTCTACGAAGACGTTTCCGGACGTCACATCGACGCGGACCGACACGAGCTGCAGGACGTAACCGAAAACTACTACGTCTTAAAGAATACGCCCAAGGAACCCGGCTCCGTGGAATTCGCCCATTATGTGAATTATATCCATAAAGAGACCTATTTAGTGGTGAAAACCGAATACTACGATAAACAAGGCAATAATTACCGCACCTATAACGCCTTGAAGGTCGAGCGGATTAATGGCTACCCCACCGTCACCAAAAGCCGCATGAAGGACACCAAGATGGGAGGGTTCACCGAGTTGAGCTACAGCGGCGTCAAGTACAACACCGGTATCCCGGAGGACATCTTCACCGAGCGCTACCTCCGACGCGCCCCATATAAGCACCTAAAATGACAACTGCTCCACCCAATCAAGCCTTCTCGTGAAAACGACATTGACAGCCAAAACCGCTCGTGGAGCCGCTCTCGCTCTCCTGAGCGGGTGTCTCCTGTCGGCGGCAATTTTGTTCCAAGCCCGGGCACAAAAGGAGCCGGCCCTGCCGGAAGGTCTCCAAGGGTCATCTTCGCAAAGCCCGGCGACCTCCGAGCCCGCTCTCCCTCCCGGATTGCAAGGCAAGACAACGGATGAAAACGACTCCAAGTCCGGGGAGGGGGCCAAGTCCGGGGCCGAGCCGGCCCTCCCCTCCGGTTTGGGCGGAGAGACCGACAACGAATCGACAGCGGAGCCGGCGCTGCCTTCGGGACTCGATCAGGATCAAGGCCCTTCAGAGAACCGGACCTCGAAAGGGAGCACGGCGCAAAAACAGGACATTCGCTTTGAGCGTTGGCTCAGGAAGCACAATATCGTCGGGTTTTGGGAGGCACGAGCCGGCCTGCGCCTCGGTAACGACCCGTATCAGAAAGACGCGTCGATAGCCGAGACTCGCCTACAGCTTGAAAATCAACAACGGTGGCGGCAATATCGATTCAATCTTACTGCCGACTTCATTTACGATCCGGTCGTCGAGGACCATGGCTTCGATCTCCGCAAAGGAGAAGGGCCGATCGATCTTCGTGAGGCGAGCGTCTCTTTCACGCCGGTTTCCTTCATGGATGTCCGTGCCGGGCGTCAGGTGCTCACTTGGGGAACCGGGGACCTTCTCTTTCTCAATGACCTCTTTCCCAAGGATTGGCGGGCCTTCTTCATCGGGCGCGACGTTGAGTACCTAAAGGCCCCGTCCGATGCCGTGAATGTCTCAATGTTTAGCGACTGGGCCAATCTCGAGCTTGTTTACACGCCTCGATTCAATGCGGACCGCTACGCCAATGGTCGACGACTCTCGATTTTCAACCCGGCCCTGGGTCGGCTTTCGGGCCGAGATAATATCCTCGGT
>JAHEOI010000135.1 GCA_018610125.1 Verrucomicrobiota bacterium | reverse complement strand
GCTCAGGATCTCCAAGCTGCTAATCATCTCCCAGGGAGGCGACGAAGAAGACGAGACCGACATGGAGTTCCGTGCCGGCGACCGCGCCGAATGGATGGTCGAATGCCGACACCCGGATTGCCGATCATACTTCGACCTTCGCTGGTCAGGATACCGCGATGACGGATCAATGTGGGGGATGCGGTGGGATCAGCACAAGCACGATAATGGTGAGTGGGATGTCGGCAAATGCCTTGAAAGCATTCGGTATGAGTGTCCCCACTGTGGTCATCCACATATCGACGGGAACCCGACAAAGGAAGCGTGGAACCGCAGCGGCAAATACGAATCGCTAAATCCATCGGCACCTGCCAGCCGGCGAAGCTATCATTGGAACAACATCATTTCGGCGTGGTGGGTCGACATGGTCGAGGAATACCTGACCGCCGTCAACGAGCACGAGATCCGCGGCAATCCGCATCCGTTGATTAAGTTCTATCAGAAACAGCTTGCCGAGCCGAAAAGCGAGTTTGGCTTGATGTCGACCGCTTCGCAATTCGCGCGAGTCGATTATGATGTTCGCAGCGAATGGGAAGATGAGGCGTACCGTTTTATGACGATCGACCGACAAGCAGAGAACGTCTACTGGTGGATGATTCGGGGATGGTCTGCAGATGGTGAAACGCGACGGATTGCGTTCGGGAAGGCTTATAGCGAGAGCGAGCTTGAAGAGATACGGATTGCAAAGTCTGTACGTCCCAACCGCACAATGATTGACTCAGGCAAATGGACCAAGGGCGATGCAGGTGTTTATGCGACATGTGTTAGATACGGATGGGTCGCCACTAAGGGTGTTGCCGATGCCGGCGGAACCGAGACGACATTTTGGCATGCCACGAAAGGCAATGATGGCAAGCCGCAGCGCATCCAACGCAGCTATGCACCGCTGGCTTATGGCGACCCGGAGCGAGGAAAGGGGAAGCTATCCGGACGCAAAGCGCCGTTGATCAGATTTTCCGCACCCACAATGAAAGACCGAATCAGCTCACTGATTGATAGCGGCAAGTGGATCGAGCCACAGGTCGACCAGCGTGATCCGTGGGAAAAGGAATATGCGGTCCAAATGAACAGCAGCTTTAAGCGCAAATACGTCGACAAGCGCACGTTCCGCGAGCAGCGGGTATGGGTGTGTCCGAGCGGAAACGACCACCTGCACGACTGTGCAGCCATGCAGGCATTGGCCGCAACATTGGTCGGAATCTTCCGGGAATAGGTTCCCGATTGTTATTGACAATGTACCTTTAACGTTATAGCCATGTACCTGCATGGCTATGAACCGCAACTTTCCGACTTTGAGCCAATCCGAGTTGGAGGAAGAGCTTAAGGCAATCGAAAAGGAGATTCTTCAGGGCAAAACCCGCACCAGCACCAGCGCGGGTGATTTGTCGCAGACCTCACAGATTACCGTTTCCCCAATCAAGCGAAAACAGATGGTCCTGTCGGACCTTCACGAGCTCGATCCGGACAACTACAGTTCGCCAGTGAAATGGGTGCGACCGCAATATAAGTGATGCCCAGAAAGAAAAAGACAAAGCTCAAATCGTCCTATCAGGTGGCGCTTCAGCGCGAGGACTTTGGCAAGCCATCCGAGGGATCAGCGACCGATCTTTATCGGCACCCGCAAAACGTCGGCAGCCCCGAGTCGGATCACTATCGTCCGCGCAGCACCATCCTCCACAAGCCGAAGGACGTCGTCGCCGAGGAGGATCACAAGGAGCTCGTCGCCTTTTCGAGGCAAATCTTTTCCCAGCTCGGGCACGTCGGTTGGGCGATCGCGCAAAAAAACATGTATGCGGTCGGCAATGCCTGGCGACCGCAATTCGTCGGTCAAAACGAAGAGTGGGGCAGACAAGCTGAGGATTGGCTGGTTAACAAATGGTATCCGGCTTGCGATGTGCGCGGGGAGCCGTATGACTTCGTGACTGACCTTTTCCTGGATGCGGTCGCGATGGATGTTGACGGCGATAACACAATGGCGCTGTTGGAAAACGACTCGGGCTTTCCGCAAATTCGATTCCTGCCGGCGCACTTCATCGGCAACCCGAGCTATCAGCGTCGCAAGACGATCATGGAAGGACCATTTCAGGGTCGTGAGTCAATCAATGGCGTAATCTTTTCGAATCGGGGACGACCGCTTGCCTATAATGTGATGCAGGGACGCGGTAACACAGCCAATCCGATGTCGGCATCGAAGATGCAGATGTTGTTTGAACCGGAGTGGAATCACCAGGGACGTGGTGTGCCGCGTGCTGCTAAGTCGATACTGGATTGGTCGGACGTTCAGGACATCGACAATTTCTTGAAGCGTGGCGTCAAGCTCGACAGTTCGGTCGGTCTGCTTCACTACAACGAGACCGGCGAGCCGGAAACGTCGGAATCGATCCTATCCGATACCAACACCGATGCCGATTCGTATGCCGACGATATCCGCATTCAATCGCGTGAAGGCGGACTTATCCAATACTTCAAGGCCGGCAAAGGCGAAAAGTTGGAAACCTTGAAGTCGGATCGACCCCATCCCAACACTGAAAATTACATCCAGCGACTCGAACGCCGGGGCTTGCTCGCTATTGGCTGGTTTTATGAGTTGCTTGATCCATCCGCTATCGGCGGCGCCAGTGTCCGGTTGATTCAAAACCAGGCCCGCACTAGTATCGAGAATCGCCAGAAGACCATTCGTAAGCGTGCCAGACGCGCCATAATCTGGGCACTCAGTAAGGCGCAGCAAAATGGCATGTTACCGCGCAATCGTCGACGCAATGCCAACGGCATACCGGATTGGGCAATGTGGGATTTTGAGCTGCCGGCTCAAATCACGGTAGATTCCGGCAATGAGGAAAAGGCCGACCGCGAGAATCTAAAGCTCGGCACGACAACCGAGCAGGCGATCGCAGCAAAGAAAGGCCGCTGGTGGGCCGATGTCAAGCGACAGCGCAAAAACGAGGTCGCGCAAACACTGCAAGATGCCAAAGACTTGGCGGAGGAATTTGAGGTGTCGTTCGACATTGCGTTGAAAATGCTCACCGAGCGCCAGGTGCCGGCAACCAACATTGAAGTAAATTCGGAGAACCAATGAAGCATGTAATCAGAAAAGTCTATTGGGAGCCGTGGTGGATCACCAAGGCCGGCTCGATGGATGTTCACAACATCGTCAGTCGAAAGCTCGCCGAAGGTATCGACCCCGAGAAAGCGACCAAGCACGCAGAACAGCGACCGGATACCGATCTGTTCGGCGAGCCGATGCCGCAAATGCGAATCGATCAAGGGGTTGCAATCATTCCGGTCAAAGGAACGATTTTTAAAGGCGCGGCGAATATCGAAAAAATTTCCGGCGCAACCAGTCCGGAGGACATCCGCTCTGATTTGGAGGCGGCAGCACGCAACGGCAGGGTGCGCTCAATACTGCTCGACATCAATTCTCCCGGTGGCACGGTCACCGGTATCCGCGAGCTTGCCGAACGCATCGGCGAGATAGATGATGACCAATCGTTGCCAAATGTGTTTGCCTTCACAGACGACACGATGGCCTCTGCAGCGTATAAGCTGGCCGCGCCGGCCAGTGCGATTTTCGTAGCGCCGACAGCACAAGTTGGGTCTGTCGGCACCCGCATGGAGGTCGTCAACTTCGTCGGACAGCTCGAACAGCTCGGCATTGCCGTCGAGGTCTTCACGTCGGGACCGTTTAAGGCGATGGGGCACGAGGCGACACAGCTCACGGACGAGCAGCGCGAATTTATTCAGGAGCAAGTCGATCGGCTCGGGCAACAGTTTCAGGACTTTGTCCTGGAAAATCGTGGCGACATGGAAATCAACGATCTGCAAGGGCAGCTCTTCATGGGCGATCAGGCGATCGAGAAAAATTTCGCCGATGAGCGTGCTGATACGTTAGAAAATGTCTTGACACGCATTTAATTTTATACGACAACGT
>JAHEOI010000134.1 GCA_018610125.1 Verrucomicrobiota bacterium | reverse complement strand
GGGCGATCGAAAACCGACACCTCCGCCGTGGCCGGAATTCGCTCGATCCGAATCGATATCCCGAAGTCGGGTCACCGGTATTCCTTGCATAAGCTGTTCCCGTTTGAGCCCAAGCCGCTGTCGATAGGGCTGACCGTTATGGGGGCGACTCTGTATGAAGCCGTACGCGGTGGTGCGCAAGCCTTGGTGGCATTGTTGGGGATCATCATTCTCGGGCTTCAGTGGAAGAAGGGGACACATCGGAGCTTTTGGCCGGCGTTGGGCACCACGCTCATTCTTGTGGCATTGGGAAGCGTTTTAATGACGTTGGGAGTGCTTCATTGGGGATTCATGATCGCCGGAGTGGCGATTGTTCTACTTGTGATAATCGGTGTCGCTTGGCGTCTCGGTCGGGCGGCTCGAGATCGGACGGTGTCGAGAGGGACCTCCGCGGAGAGCTCGGGCGCTTTGGGCCCAAGAAACGGGCAGGTGAGCGGGTTGTGTCTGGCTTTGGCGATTGCCGGCGGATGGGGGTCGCCGATCGGAGCCGCGTATTCGCAGTCGTCGAAGGTCGAAAGTGCTTTTGATGAGGACCGCAAGCTCGGCGGGGTATCGCTCATGGATGCCCGGTATCAAGGTGAGGTGAATGGTGCTGTTGCGGTGTTCGATGTGACCTTCACCGTGGAGGCGATCAAGCCGGACCAGACCGTTGGGCTTTTGGGCTCGGATGTGGCGGTGCGGAAGCTCTCTGAGACCTCGGATGGTGTCCAGTTCCTACGCGAGGAAGGCCGTCTCAAAGTGCGGCTAAAGAATCCGGGACGAGCGGAGGTCGGGCTTCGGTTTTTGACAAACGTCAAGGTGGAAAGGGCTTCCAAGCATCTCGAATTTCGCTTACCCGATGCGCTGGCGAGTCACTTCGAGGTGACCGTTTCCGAGCCGGATCTCACCGTGCGGGCGCCAAAGGCGGTTTCGTTGAACACCCAAAGCGACGATGAAGGGACCCGGATTCAAGCGGTCTTTGGGTCGGCCGATCGGTTTAAGCTGATTTGGTCAGAGCGTGCGAAAGAGGCGAAGGCGATCGAGCCGATCGTATTTGCGGAAAATCGGAGTTTGACGACGGCAAGGGGTAGCTTGCTGTCGATGCGTTCACAGGTCGAATTTGAGGTCTCGCAAGGAAGAGTCGATCGGTTTCGCGTTGCGATCCCCGCCAACCAGAGGCTGGTTCGCGTCGAGGGGGCGAACATTGAATCTTGGCAGGTTGAGGAATCGACCGATTCCAAAGAAGCGGCTGAAAACGAGGCCGCGGCGAGTGGAAAACGACTTGAGGTGGATCTGACCTCGGCTGTTACGAATCGATATAGGCTAAGCATTGAGACGGAACAGGCGTTGCCGGGGCTGCCGGCTGAAATGGCCCTGAAGACGCCAAGCGCCGTCGGTGTCCGGAGGCAAACCGGGATTATCGGGATTCAAAGCGGCTCTGCGTCCAAGGTGACGGTGAAAACGGCCCGGGGACTGCAGCGGGTTGAGCCGGATAACTTGGAAGTGCGGGAATGGATCCAATCGGCTCGGGACCCAAGGGCGTATCGGTCCTCGTCATCCGACTACCATTTGGAGATCGGCGTGACCGAAGTCACTCCATGGATTGCCGCTACCGTTGAGAGCCACGTGCTTATTGGCAGAGATCGGATACGGCTTGGCGCCTCCATTGACTATAGGATTAAACGGGCCGGAGTGTTCGAATTGCGGGTTGGTGTTCCGGAAGAATTCCAGGTGACGGAGGTCAACGGAGGTAAGATCAAGGCCTGGACGGAGGAAATGACCGATGAGGGACGAGTCTTGGTCATTGATTTGCAGGGTGAGTTGAAGGGTGAGTATTCGCTAAAGCTGATGATGACCGATTATGGCTCCCCTTTGGGGAAAGAGGTCTCGATTCCCGGGGTCTATCCGCTCGGGACCGACACCGTAGAAGGCTTTGTTTCGGTCGGAGGGAGTGTCGGTGTCCGTATCGAGACCGTCAAGCAGGACGGCCTGGTCGAGATCCCGGCCGGACGGTTGCAAGGTTCCCGAAAGGAGTTGCTGACTTCGAAATCAGGGACGAACGGACAATCGCGTGCATCAGATGGGCTACTCACCTTTCGTCACTCGGGGGGTTCCAAGAAAGAGACCGCTCGAGCGTGGACACTGACCGTCAAGGTTGCCGAGCTGGCGCCGTGGATAAGGTCTGACGTGGTGCAATTGGTGAGGATCTCATCCGACTACTTAGAGGGGCGCGCGGAGATGCGTTATGAGGTCCAAGGCTCGCCCGTGAGCACGGTGCGGTTGCACCTGCCTCAGGATGCGGAAAATGTAGCCATGAACGGGCTTGCCATTCGGGAGCGCGAGCGTAACGAAGAGCTCCTGACGGCCGAGCTTCAGAATCCGATGTTTGGCACCGTGCAATTCAGCGTGACATGGGAAACATCAATTGCTTCATCGACAAACGAGCTGACAATATCGGGGATCCAAAGCCAGGGAGTGGATGAAGAAAGCGGGTATGTCGGAATCGGCTCGACGTCGCACTTACAAGTTTCCGAGCTGGACCGAGGCGAGGGATTGACCGCCGTTACTTCCGGGGCTTTCCCAAAATGGGCCTTCAGCGATGAGGCATCGGGATGGGAGCCGACCGACCTGACGTTGACCTATCGCTACCGTGCTGCCGATTTCGTGCTGCGACTTGGCGTGCAACGCCTTGAGGAAGCGGCGGTGCTGCAAGCGATCGTCGACGAAGTGACGATGACGACGGTGATGGCGGAGAGCGGCAAGAGCATGACACGAATGCGCTTAAGCGTTCAAAACAATGGCAAGCAGTACTTGCAAATCGAGCCATCGCAAGAGGTCCGGGTGTGGTCGGCTTTTGTCAACAATCGACCGGTGCAGCCCTCGCGAAAGGAAGGAAGCCTTCTTTTGCCGCTGATGGGCTCCTCTCAAGGCGACGATTCCAACGTTTCCATCAAAACCGTTTATGCCGAGACGAATGCCTTCCCTGAAAACGGTGGCCGAATGCGCTTGGCCTCACCGAAGTTGGATGTGCCATTGAAGCAGGCAAGCTGGACGGTCTACTTGCCTTCCGGCTACGGTTACAAAAGGGTTAAAGGGACGATGTCCCATGAAGGAGGCGGCAAGAAGCAAACGCTCAGCCGGAAATTGGCCGACTATGATCTGCGGGCCCAGCGCGAACGGCAAAACCGTGACTCGAGCGTCGAGCAGGCTGTCGATGAGGTCCGACGCTACTTAAGCCAGGGTAAGCTCCGGCAGGCCGGCAAGGCACTTTCCAGGGCGAAAGCATTGACGCGGTCAGACGAGGGGCCTCAAGCGCTGCGCTCGCTCGAGGAAAAGTTCCGAACGCTGCAAACGAGCAATTTGATCCAATCCCAGCAGGCGTTTTCCGGGGCCGTTCAAAAGCAATCCAGGCGGGCGGGACGGGAGGAGCGCGCCGAACCGAGCGAACAGCGATTGGACTACGCCGCGGATGTCGCCACTCGGCAATGGAGACAACTGCAACGCGCTCAAGACCTCGGGCAGGTCGGAGTCGGCGCGCTCCATGCTCGACTCCCCAAAGAAGGGATCGAGCACCGGTTTAGCCAGGCATTGCAAACCGAGGTCAACAAACCATTGACAATTGAGCTTTCGGTGACCGCACCGCCGGCTTTGGGCTGGATGACCCCGACCTTGACCGGCGTCGGCTCCTTCCTGGTCTTATGGGGGATTTTTGCCCGGCTCAGCCCGCGCTCGCTTCCGCCGGAAAGAAAAAACAAGAAACGGGCGAAGTAAGCTTTGCTGCCCCTTGGCGGACAAAACCGGCTTGCGGGTTAGGGGAAGGAGATCTTATCACGGCCCCTTGTCAGCAGGCAAGCTGGCGATTGCCTCGGTTGGGGGGGAATGAGCCGGCTAGCGAGGCGTTGCCGCCGACCATTCGAAGCATGCGGCTAAACAAGAGCTTTGGTTGCATTCAACGCCTCCTGTCTACGCCTCGCTGATGTTCCGCTTCGCGAAAGGGAAAAGGAGAAGGTTTTGAAACGCCTCGCCCCGGTTCCTTGAGACCGAAAACGACGGTGAGGGCAAGCGTCAAAACTTGACTCAAAAACATCAAATTTGCTTTGTTCAAGGAATTTAGAGAGCAGACAGCATTATGAAACAGTTTGGATTATCGATGGTGTTCATTTCGATCCTTGGCTTGAGCACTTTGTCGGAGGTTAATGCCGACGAGCTCTACCTGAAGGATGGCAGTCGCGTGAAAGGCTCGATAGCCAAGTGGGCGAACGGACAGGTCAATCTCGAAGAGACGTTCGCGGGCAGCCTCAGCTTTGACTCGGCCCAGGTTGTGGGGATCGGCACCTCGACGAACATGATCGTGGCGTTGGAGACCGGGGATGAAATCGTCGGGCAACTGCAATTTTCCAAGGATGAGGGGCAGCGCCTGATCAGCCCGACGTTTGGCACGGTCTCAATCGAAACGGCCCGAATTCGGGGAATTTGGCCGGAAGGGCGTACCGAGCCAAAGGTCGCTGAAACCAAGGAGCAGATGGGTGAGGAGCTGGAAGCGACCGAAAAGAAGTACAAAGAGCAGATTTCTTCGCTTAAGAAGGAGCATGGGGCCGTGACGAAAAAGCTGGAAGCCCAGATCGATCAACGGGCTGAGCCTTGGTCGGCCACGGCCGAATTCGGGTTGAACGGGCAAACGGGGAACAGCCAGCGACTTGGATTTCGGGGGCGGGGTGAGGTGCGTCGCGAGACCGACTTCGATCGACTCTCGGTTTATATGCAGGGTGAATTTGCCAGGCAGGACGGGGTTCGGAGTGAGAACGAGATCATGGGGGGTAGCAAGCTTGAGGTGGATGTGACCGACCGGTGGTATGCCCTCGGGAAGATCGACCTTGAATTCGACGAGTTTGAGAACCTTGATTTGCGCACGCGGATCAATGCCGGTATGGGGTATTTCGTTATCGATAAGGAGAAGGAGCATCTCAAGGTTTTCGGGAGCCCGGGTTATCAGCATGAAAGCTTCATGGACGGGCGCACCGTCGATCAGGCGATCATGGAGCTTGGCTGGGATTATCTGAAGCAGTTCACCCCGTGGTTGCTATTCACCCAAAACACGACCTTTGTTCCTTCGCTGAGCGACGTCAATGATTTCCGGGTGGTGGCGGATACGGCGGGCGAGATCCCGATTACCGGCGATAAGCGCTGGAAGTTCAAGATCGGGATGCAAAACGAATACGACAATCAGCCGGCTCCCGGGGTTGAGGACACGGATACGACCTATTATGCGAACTTGACGGTCAGCTTCCAGTAATCCCCTTGGATCTGCGGGCAGAATTTGGCAAGCTCGGTCGCATGAAGCGTGAACATTCCACCAATGGAGGAGAGCCGGCCTCGATCCAACCTCGATCGAACCGGCTTAATCGCCGGACATTCCTAGCGTGTAGCCTTGCTGCCGGCGGTGCGGCCGCACTGAGGGGGGCCGGGCGGGATTGGAACGAGGAGGAGCCGATTCGTTATCCGGATGAGGACATCGTGACGCTCGATGCGCGTTTCACCGCGTATAAGGTGGGTAATACCGCGATTGAGCGGATTCACACCGGAACACTCTGGGCTGAAGGGCCCGCGTGGAACGGGGTCGGGCGCTATCTGGTTTGGAGCGATATCCCAAACAATGTCCAACTTCGCTGGATTGAAGAGGATGCTCGGGTCACGCGTTTTCGGGTGCCTGCCGGCAACAGCAACGGCAATACCTTTGACTGGAAGGGGCGCCAACTGAGCTGTGAGCATGCGAACCGTCGCGTGGTTCGGTATGAATATGACGGCGGTGTTACCGTTTTGGCGGACGAGTGGGAAGGGAAGCCGTTGAATGCCCCCAATGATGCGGTTGTCCATCCGGATGGCGGAATCTGGTTTACCGATCCCGGCTACGGGAGTATGAGCAACTATGAAGGGCACAAGCGGCCGTTGGAGATCAAGGAGGCCGTCTATCGGATCGATCCCGATTCGGGGCAAATCGCGCTGGTGACGGACGAGGTCCACAAGCCGAATGGCCTCTGCTTTTCGCCTGATTATCAGAAGCTTTATGTCTCCGATTCCGGCGGGCCATCTCCGAAAGGAATCAAGGTATGGGATGTCTCGAACGAGAAGAAGCTTCGGAACGGACGGCGTTTTTGTTCGATGGAACTTGAAGGGGAATCGGGGACGGCGGATGGGATTCGTGCCGATACGGACGGGAACATTTGGGCGGGCGCCGGCTGGGTCGGCCCCGGCTATGACGGCGTTCATGTCTTTGCGCCGGACGGGGATCGAATCGGCAAAATCCGCTTGCCGGAGATTTGTTCCAATGTTTGTTTTGGTGGCAAGAAACGGAATCGGCTCTTTATGACGGCAAGTCAGTCGCTCTATGCCGTGTATGTGGCGACGCAAGGGGCGCACATTACTTAGAGCGGGCTCTAAGTGACCGATGCGACCGGTGGAGACGTGGGACGCCGAGGACGGCGTTCTTATCAGGGAAGGAGGCGCTCAAACACCTCATACGTTATGGAGAATGAGCGAGTGCGGCAGGAAGCTGAGGCCGCGATCCAAGAGGGAAAAGCAAAACGGGAGCAGTCATTCGGTTTGCGTTATGTCCGCTTCAGTGATGACTATCGCGAGCTACCTCGGGGGACGGTTCTCTTTGAAGAAGCGTTGATCCCGGGGTATCCCCAGATCGGAAGGATTGTTGTCCTCCGCAGCGGCTTGGCGGAGCAGTTCCATGGCTCCTTCTGGGCCGAGGAAAAGGTTAATGGATTCAATGTCCGGATTGCCAAGGTTGGGGATCGGATTCTGGCGTTCAGTCGGGGCGGCTTCATTTGCCCGTTCACAACCGATCGAGTGGGGGACTTGCTCGATCTGACGGTTTTTGAGGAGGCTCCGGACCTTGTGGTTTGTGCCGAGGTTGCGGGCCCGGAAAACCCTTACCATGAAGGCTCGCCTCCGTTCATCCCCGCTGATGTTCAGCTTTTCACCTTTGATTTGATGAGGCACGGGAGCGCTCGGTTTCTGAATCAAGAAGAGAAGATGAAGCTGATTGACCGGTATCGGCTGCCGGCCACCACCATATTTGGTCAATATAACCGGCAGAATATCGACGAGCTTGAATCGATCGGCCTTAGATTGGATCGTGAAGGGAAAGAAGGGATTGTCTTCAAGGAGGTTGGGAGCCAGAAGCGGGCCAAATATGTTGTCGGGCAATCGAATATCCAGGACATCAATGATGCCGCGATCAATCTAATGGACGTTCACTCCTCGTTTTTCATGGATCGGATCCTTCGGTTGGCGCTCTTTCTTGATGAGCATGAGCTGGAGCCGAGTCGAGCGATCAAGGAACAGCTCGGCGGTGCGTTTCTCGATCAACTGAGCTCGGCGCTTGAGCAGTATCGGGGGACGCATCATGTATCGCACCGCTTTAAATGCCGTTTCCGTTCGTATGAGAATGCGAGCTATTTTATCGAGAGCCTTCAACGCATACGGAAACAGGGGGTGCAGACCTTGCAGCGCCGTCTTGAGCAAGAAGGTGAGTTTTGGGTGCTCGAATTTGAGCGGGTTTCCACCCGAATGGTGGGATTGCTGGGCCACTCCTTGGGAGGGGGAGTGACCTATGACTGATAGGGGCTGGAAGGGAATAAGAGAGAGGGCGCAGGACGGAGGAGAGGGAGTGTCGGAGTATTGGAGTGCGGGCCCTACCTGGGAGAGGGAGATTTTGCCCGTGAAGGGCGCGAAAAATGGGACCTCGGGAACGAGGTCCGTCTCAGGGAGAAAGCGCTTATCAGCCGCCGATGCTGCTCATGGGTCGACTCGGCTGGACAAAGTCATCTTCACCGATATGGTGGCGCTCTTCCTTCTTCCAGACAACCTTTCGCAAATAATCTTCAATTTCGGCATCGGCATTTCCGTTGCGGAGCATCGGCTTTAGATCGTTCTCCACGAGACTGAAAAGGCATGTACGGATTTGGCCGTCCGCGGTTAGCCGAATGCGATTGCAATTCCCGCAGAAGGGCTCCGTGACAGGGGCTATGATTCCGACTTCGCCGTTGCCCTCTTGAAATCGCCAGCGTTTGGATGTTTCGGACGGATGCTTGGCAGGCAGCGGTGTGAGCGTATGCCGTTTTTGCAAGCGCTCCAGCATCTCGGTGCCCGGAATGACCAAATGCTTCTTCCAAGTCCGTTGGGAATCGAGCGGCATGAATTCAATGAACCGCATGCTCAGCTCGTGGTCTCGCGCGAATTCAGCCAAAGGCTCGATCTCATGATCGTTGAGCTCCCGTATGATGACGGCATTGACTTTGACCGGGCTGAGTCCAAGCTCCTTGGCCCATTGGATGCTTTCCAGGACTTCCTGCAGCCCATCGCGTCCGGTCACCCGCTTAAAATTCTCACGGTCGAGGGAATCGAGACTGAAGCTTACTCGGTGGAGGCCGGCGTCTCGGAGGAGCTTCCCTTTCTTGAGGAAGCCGGTGCCGTTTGTCGTTATGGCGACGTCGTGCATGCCGGGAATGGAGGTGATTCGCGCGATCAGCTCTTCAAGCCGGGGCCGCAATAACGGCTCCCCTCCCGTAATCCGGATCTTATTGACGCCAAAGCCGGCTGCGAGTCGGACCACGCGCTCGATCTCCTCAAACTCGAGGAACTGACTCTTCGGCTTCCAGGTGTGGGTGATGGGCTTGGAGGCATCCGAGCTTTCCGTGCCGTGAAAGCGCCCCCGATAGAAGTTGGCCGCAGCCTCCGTTTCAGGGAGACAATAAAGGCACCGAAAATTACATCGGTCGGTCACGCTGATCCTTAAGTCTTGAACCGTGCGACCGAATGAATCTTCGAGCCTTGTTGGTGACGTCATAGTCTCAATTTCTTCTTGCGCATTGGCGGAGCCAGGGTCTTTTAGGGAGTTGTTTCGGCAGCCCCGCGGTTGATCGTGGTACCGCCCTGGCGACGTATCTCGACGTCGGTAACAATGTTGGTGTCTTGAGCTTTCTCTCCACCTAAGGTAGAGGCCCCTTCCGTTCGCACAAGACCATAAATGGCCTTGCGAATCCATTCAAGCCGGCGTGTCATGGCCAGCTCCTCTTTGATTTTACTGACTTGGCGACGCAGGACGGCCAGGTTATTGAACTGTCTTTCCAGCTCTCGCTTCTCCGCTTGGAGGCGCTTCAACTCGCCCACCACGGCTTTACGATCGCCTTTTGCGACGGCCAGTTTCTCTTTCGTCTGGGCGATTTGTGTTTCCAACGTGCCGATTTCCCCCTTGAGGGTCTCCATTTTCCCAGAGAGGTTATGCCGGTCGCTCTCAAGTGCAGCGATGCGCTTGCGGCTTTTCGAGAGCTGCTGCTTAGTGACGCCGAGCGTCTTTTCGGTCTTGCTGAGCTTCCCGCTGAGTCGTTCCACCTGATTGGAAAGCGCGAGAATCCGGTCGTGTCGATTGGTCAGTTGAACATGAAGGACTTGATTGGTTGCTTGGATGTCCTTGAGGTCCTCGCGCAATTGCTCACGATCCTCCGTAAGCTTGCCGATGCGGCGCTGCTTGGCTGCGACCTGCTCGGAAGTCAACCACCAGCCGCCGGCCAAAACCAGACATACTGTTGCCAAGATCCCAATGGCTATTTTCATTTACCCTTTAGTTTGGATTGGAGCCGTTCGTTTGGCAAGGACGCAACTCGACCTTGATTTCCCTAGAACTCCTTCTATTTTATAACTATGCAATTACCTTCTGAGGTGCCGGTAATGACATTGCCGAACGTGATACTCTTTCCGCATACGATGTTACCCCTTTACATCTTTGAAAAGCGGTATCGTCAGATGTTGAGGGATGCCTTGACGTCCCACCGGATGTTTTCTGTCGCGATGCAGAACCCGGACCGCGTCCGGGAGTCACCCTACCGTGTCGCCGGGTTGGGCCTGATCCGTACATCGGTCGGGAACCGGAATGGTACATCCAATCTCATATTGCAGGGATTGATCCGGGTCAAACTTTCGAAAGTAACTCAGTACCGTCCATATCGGGTTTATAGCGTTCAACCGATTCAGACCAGCAAACGGTACGGGAATCAGGTCGACGAGCTGGCTTCGGAACTGCGCGAGGTCGTCCAAGAGTGCTTGGAGGAGGGGGTCCAGTTCCCCTCTCCTTTGATGAAGAAGATTATGGGGGACATCGAAGGGGAACAGCTGCAAAAGCTGGGCAATGTCTCCATAGGGCAAGTTATCGAGTACCTTTGCGGCTTGGAAGACGCCGAGCAGATGGCCGACTTAATTTCCAGCACGCTGTTAAGCCGTGCCGAGGACAGGCAGACGATCTTGGAGACCATCAATTTAGAAAACCGGCTGCGCTACCTCATCCAATTTTTGCGAGAGCAGCAGAACCTTGACGAAATAGACGACGAGGACGATGAGGATGACGAAGAGGAGGATGAGGACGAGGACTACTTCGACAGCGAGGAATGGGACGGCGAGGATGAGCATTAAGGGGCCCATTACTCCTCGCTCGACAACAGGACCTTGACGTTGGCTTCTTGCTTAAGCTGTTTCCTGAGCTTCGGGATGCGCTCTTGGGTTTTTTGAATCCGGAGTCGCTTCTTGATGTCTTCCGCGACTTTGGCAAAATCGGCCTGTTTGCTGGGGATGGTTTTATGCAGTTTGATGATATGATAACCGAACTTCGTCTCCACGAGGTTGCTGATCTCTCCCGCCTCCATTGAAAAGGTGGCGGCCTCGAACGGCGGGAGCATTTCGCCGCGAGGGAAGGTGAACGTCCCCCCTTTCTCCTTGGTTGCTTCCTCCTCGGAATATTTGGCGACGAGGTCAGCGAAGTCGACTTGCCCGGAGCGGGCTTGCTTAAGCACCTTTTGCGCAAGCCTTTTTTTATCGGCTTTCTCGGCGGGGGGCAGCGGTTGATTGGTGCCCGGGTCCCGGGTGGAGATGAGGATATGCGAGACGCGTGCCCGTTCGGGATATTCGAACAACTTCGGGTGCTCTTGGTAGTATTGGCGGGCTTCTTTATCCGTCACGTTGAGCTTCTCGGTAATTTTTCGCTCAACCACCTTTTCCGCGATCGCCTGATCGACAAGCTGCCGGCGAAATTGTTCCGGTGTCAATCCAAGCGACCGGATTTGCTGATCGAACGCCTTTTCCGAGCGGGCTTTGGCTTTATTCTGCTTTACCAGCTTGGCGGCAAGCTTTCGTCCCTCGCGTTTTTCTTCCTGGGTTGCCCGATTAATCAAGAGCTTGGTAAAGATCAGCCGATCCAGCAGGCGCCTTTCGATGTTCTGGCGCTTGTCGGCCGGCATATCCCGACCGCGCGCGGCCAGATTCGCTTTAAACGCCGTGTAGCGTCGATCCAGGTCGCTGCGGGTAATCTCAACTCCTTTGCCCTTCGCAATCACCTCCTCTTCAAAGAGGCGAAAATCGCTTGAGTCAGTCTGGCCGGGATCGCTTTGAGCGAAGCCGATGATGGGCAATGCCGCCATGACTGTAAGCATGCTCGAAAGCGCGACTTGGGAAAAAGCCCGCATCGATTCGATCATCGTCCGACGTTTGCATTGGAGACGTGCCGAGGACATTCCCTTGTTTTGGATCTGCTAGAGCTTAACGATTTGGAGATTACCGATGTCAGGGTCGCCTTTTGCCTCCTCCAAGGCGGCAGCGGAGGGGACGCTATCGAGGTTGAGCACCGTCAACGCCTGGCCGCCTTGTTGCTCCCGGCTAAGGCTCATGCTGGCGATGTTGACATTGTGCTTGGCCAGCATCGAGCCGAGGTGCCCGACAATCCCGGGCCTGTCTTTGTTGGTCATCAAGAGCAGTACGCCTTCCGGCACGATCTCAACCGGTCTTTGATTGAGTCGGACGATCCGAGGCTCATGACGCGCACCGAAGGAGGTCCCGGCTGCCGAGTAGGTCTTGCCGCTGACAACCGCGGAAACATGGAGCCATTCATTGAAGTCGGTCTCTTCATTCGATTTGATCTCTTCGACAAGGAGACCGAGGGAATTGGCGAGGGAGCGGACATTGACCTGATTGACCTCTTCTTCGCCTTCGGCGGCTTCGAGAAAGCCTTTAAGCACCGATCGGCTGATCGGATCGGTCGGGGCTTCAGTTGCTCGTCCTCCGTACGTGATGACCAGCTTTTCGACCCGCTTTGGCGCCAACTGACTGACAAGCTTGCCCAAGGTCTCGGCCAGGCGCAGATAAGGCTTGACCATTTCGTACGTCTTGGCATCCAAGTTGGGGACATTGACCGCGTTGCGCACGGTCTGGTTCAAGAGGTATTCCGTAATTGCCTCGGCCACCTCGATGCCGACATTTTCCTGGGCTTCTTCTGTGCTCGCCCCCAAGTGGGGGGTCATCACCACCTGCGGGAGCTTTCTGAGGCGCAGATCTTCCGGGGCGGGCTCGGTTTCGTAGACGTCCAACGCGGCCCCGCCAACCTGGCCACTTTCGATCGCCTCACAAAGATCTTGCTCGTTGATAATGCCCCCGCGGGCGCAATTAAGAATCCGGACCCCTTTTTTCATTTTGGCGAAGGTGGCGGCATTGATCATGCCCCGGGTCTCGTCGGTCATTGGGAGATGGACCGTGATAAAGTCGGCGATGGGGTAGATTTCCTCGGGCTCCATCAGTTCGACTTGGAGGGCCTTGGCTCGGGCGAGACTCAGGAAGGGATCATAAGCGACGACACGCATGCCGAAGGCATTGGCGCGACGGGCAACTTCGCTTCCGATCCTGCCCAGGCCCATAATTCCCAAGGTTTTCTCATAAACCTCGACCCCTTTAAAGGCCTTACGATTCCATTCCCCATTCTTCATCGACATGTGGGCTTGAGGGATGTTACGGGCCAACGCCAGCATCATCGAGAAGGTCAGCTCCGCAGTCGAAATGGTATTGCCGCTCGGGGTGTTCATGACGACGACCCCTCGCTGAGTGGCCGTTTCCACGTCCACATTGTCCACACCTACCCCGGCACGCCCGACAACCTTGAGATTGGGCGCATTTTCCATGACCTTTTTGGTCACTTTGGTTTCCGAGCGCACAATCATGGCGTCGACATCTTTGACTACCGGCAGGAGCTCATCTTCGGAAAGCCTTTTTTCCTGGACAGTGACATCGAATTCGGGCTTCTGCTGTAGTAACGAGATCCCTTTTTCTGAAATCGGGTCGCAAATCAGTATGTTCATACTCAAAGTGTCTTAAATTACGGGATCCTTCTCCTCGGGTCAAATGGTCTGGTGGAGGGCTGCCTCGAGCTGACGACGAAGGCGGCGGTTTGGGAGCGACCGCGTAAGGCGAACGGGTTGATCAAGGGGATTGATCCGTGCTTCGATAAGGTTCCGCCCGGCGGAATGGAATGCAACATAGAGTGAGGTTGGGATGGTGGTTAATCCAAAGACGTCGAAAACGCTGGCAAGCCATGAAGAGCGCCTTCGAGAGGAAGAAAAAGGTGTCGAGGCAATCGTGGATGAGTTCATCCGAATCCGGTCGAGGTACTTATGTCAGGTTCGTCAGGCCGACTGGATGCTGCGCGCGTTGGTGTACCACATGCGTTGTGTGCTAAGGCATTACGCCGGTCTGTTTGAAGAGCTGGAGCCGCGGTTGCATTCCGGGGTGGACATCGTGATCGTGCGATCGACGCGGTTTCAGGAAATGATTTACGAGTTTGATGCCTTGGCACGCTTGGCCAAACGGAGTCTTGATCGATTGTTCGATCTGATAGCGCCGAGTTTTCAAGGGGCGCGACGCGCGCTACCGTCCGAGGTTGAGGAGTTTGAGCGCGGCCAATGCAACTGGCCTCTTATCAGGAATCTCTTGATGCAGCCGGATTTGGAATACCTGGTGGCGATTCGCCAATTGATTGGCCGTTACTGGCCGTTTGCTTTTGGGAAGGAGTGCGTGGTCATTCGAGAGGGAAGCCGAGCTTGGCAGCTATTCGAGACCGAGTATCCGGCGCTTGATGCGCAAGTGCCCTTCTGTGCGGCTTTTCGAGACTTATCCCAGACGGAGGTCGGGGTGAATGTTTATCTCCCGGACGTGATTTTTGAGGATCGCGAGAGATCGCTCCGAAACCGCGGGGGGCGATTGCGGCGGTTCGACTTCGCGGCTCGAACAGATCTGCTGGAGCAATCCATGCGATTCGTCAAGCTGGCCGGTTTTTCCCTGCGCCAGACGTTGGTGGATTTAAAGGAATGTCCCGAGGCAAGCTTTGTCTGGAGAGACGCTTGAAGGTTACTTGAGACAGTAGGGTTTGGAGATGGGAATGCAGCGCTTACCGATTGTCGGAGTAATAGGATCAGGAGAGGAGTCGCATGCCGAACGGGCCTTTGCGTTGGGAGAGTGGCTGGCGACACAGGGGACTCATCTTTTAACCGGGGGAGGCGGCGGGGTGATGCAGGCAGTCAGTCGCGCGTTTCACCAGGTTCCCGAGCGTCGAGGTCTGGTGGTTGGAATCATTCCGGGACGGGTGGAGTCGTCTGATTACATCCCACAGGAGGGTTATCCGAATCCATGGGTCGAGCTTCCGATATTCACGCATTTGCCGCTAAGCGGTGAGCAAGGGCAAGAGCCGATGTCGCGCAACCACATTAATGTTTTGAGCGCCGATTTGTTGGTGGCGCTCCCGGGCGGGGCCGGTACCGCCAGTGAGGTCGGGCTGGCGTTGCGCTATCAGCGGCCTTTGGTCGCCTACCTGAAAAGCATGGATGAGATTCCGGGGATCTCCGAGGCCGTCTTGGTGGAATCGGAGCTGGAAGGGGTGCAAGCGTTTGTGGGGACCTTTTTGACAGCCCGCCGGGGTGGTGAGGGGGAAGCATGATCAACGCCTCTGACTTGCAAGGGATAGCGCCCGAGCGGATTCAATGGTTGAACGAACGAGCGATTTGCTCGGGAAGCTTTGTTCTTTACTGGATGCAGCAGGCGCAGCGGGCGGAGCAGAATCCGGCGCTCGAGGTTGCCATTCAAATTGCGAATATCCTGAAACAGCCCCTGGTGGTCGGTTTTGCGTTGACCGCGAATTATCCGGAGGCCAACCGCCGTCATTACGCCTTTATGCTGGAGGGGCTCCAAGAAACACAAGCGCGCCTGCATGAGAAGCGCATCAAGATGGTGCTGAAGCTTGGCGAGCCGGTGGATGTGATTTCCCGGTTGGGCCGTCGGGCATCGATCATTGTTTGCGATCGGGGGTATATGAGGCATCAAAAGCGATGGCGGCGGTCGTTGGCCGAATCGCTCGAGTCCCCGCTGCTACAGGTTGAAGGGGAAGTGGTTGTGCCGGTGGAGACAGCCTCCAACAAGGCGGAATTTGCGGCCAGGACGATTCGACCGAAGCTTGAGCGGCAACTTGATCGGTTCCTGGGGAAGATGCCGACGTCGGAGGTCGAGGAATCCTCGCTCGGGCTTCGGATTGCGGGGCGATCCTTATCGCAGGTGTCCCGTCTACTTGATTTGCTGCAGCTCGATCATGATGTCGCGCCCGTCCCCGATTTCTTCCGGGGCGGTGCGAGTTGGGCCGAGCGGCGGCTTGAACGCTTTCTCGCTGAAGAAGGCGCCGACTACCCCAAACGGCGGGCCGACCCGGCGCAGCATTCGCACTTGCGACTGAGTCCTTACTTGCATTTTGGCCAGATCTCGCCGATTTATCTCGCGTGGCGGCTCCGAGGGAGCCGGGATCTGTCGCAGGAGGGGAAGTCCACCCTGCTGGAAGAGCTGATTATCCGACGGGAGCTGGCGCATAATTTTGTCCATTTCGCGCATGATCGATATGATCGCTGGGCCGGCTTGCCCGAGTGGGCGCGAAAGACCTTGAAGGAGCATCGGGCGGATCCGCGGAACCCCTGCTATGATTTGGAAGCCTTGGAGGCGGCTGCGACCCACGATCGCTATTGGAATGCGGCAATGCAGGAGATGAAGCTGACCGGGTACATGCACAATACCATGCGGATGTATTGGGGGAAAAAGATACTGGAATGGTCTCCGTCTCCGGAAGCGGGATTCGAGAGGACCTTGCATCTCAATAACAAGTACTTCCTGGACGGTCGGGACCCCAATTCCTTTGCCAATGTGGGATGGATATTCGGGCTGCACGATCGCCCATGGAAGGAGAGGGCCATCTTTGGCAAAGTTCGCTACATGGCAGCGAGCGGATTGGACCGGAAAGGGAATCTCGAGAAATACATTTCGGAAACTACCGGGAGATAGGGAAAGGATGACATCCGATGTATAAGCTATTGGGAACGGATGTGACTTCGGGATCGCGGGCGCGCCTGGGCCGTTTGATCACGTCCCGCGGGGTGGTCGCGACGCCGGCGTTCATGATGGTGGGCACCCAAGGGACGGTTAAGACGCTCACTCCGAGGGAGCTCGAGGAAATGGGGGCTCAAATGATCCTGAGCAACACTTACCACTTGGCGATCCGGCCCGGTATGGAGATCATTGAGAAGGCGGGCGGGGTGCATCCGTTTATGGGGTGGCAATACCCGATTCTCACCGACAGCGGGGGTTACCAGGTCTTTAGCTTGGCCAGGATCCGAAAAGTCCAAGAGCATGGGGTGACCTTCCAGTCACATTTGGATGGGACACCGCTTTTTTTGGGGCCGAGCGAGGCGATGCGGATTCAGCGGCAGCTCGGCTCCGACATCGCGATGACGTTTGACGAATGCCCTCCCAGCACAGCGACATTGGAGCAGACGCAACGGGCGGTCGATCGGACCGTTCGTTGGGCCGCTCAATGTCGGGAGCAACCGAGAAGCGAGGGGCAGCAGGTGTTCGGGATTGTCCAGGGGGGACAGTATGCGGGCTTAAGGGAATCGTGTGCCAAGCGGCTGGTCGAAATGGACTTTGACGGTTTTGCCATTGGCGGTGTCAGCGTTGGAGAACCGGAGGCGGAAATGATGCGAGCGGTCGAGATGAGCGAGCCGTTTTTGCCGGAAGGGAAGCCCCGATATGCGATGGGACTGGGGACGCCGGCGCAAATCGTGGAGCTGGTGGCCCGAGGGGTTGATCTCTTTGATTGTGTCCTGCCGACGCGACTGGCGAGAAATGGCACCGCGTTTACTTACCGAGGGACGACGAATATCAAGGCGGGCTATAACAAGGCAGTGATGGAGCCCATCGAGGTGGGGTGTCGCTGTTATGCGTGTCGGACATTCTCGCGAGCGTATCTGCGGCATTTGGTCAAGGCCGAGGAAATTCTGGGCTTACGGATGATCACGCTGCACAACTGCCATCTCTATCTTCGTTTGATGGCGGATATTCGGCAACACCTGGCCGATGGTACCTTCGGCGACTTTCGGGAGACTTTCCAGCGGCAATATCAGCCGTCGCGAAAAATACTTGCGGAACGGGGGCAAATGGGTTCCCGTGACAAGGATCTTGAACTTGAGACCGAAATTTGAGAGAAATTTAGGTCTATTAAGGGCTGGATTGGGAGTCTCTCTTTCTGCGAGCGACACGGGCAAGGCTTCGGGGAAACGCTTATGGGAGGCGGCTTCGGCATGCGGATGCCGCGCGAATGGTTGTCGCCGGCGGTCGCTCGATCGCCTGATCGGTATGGCTCCTAAACGGCAACGGCTATAAACGCAATATGACTGGATTTGGTTTACTAACGACATTGGCGATGGCGTCTCAGGGGCAAGGGAAAAAAGACCCCCCTTTTTTGATGAGCATCATGCCGATCATCCTGATGGTGGTGATTTTTTATTTCCTTTTGATCCGCCCGCAACAAAAGAAGGCCAAGGAGCATCAGGAGCTGCTGAAGACGTTGAAGGTGGGTGACAAGGTGGTCACCAGCAGCGGGATCATCGGGGTGATTGTCAGCCTTAAAGACAAGAGTGTCGCATTGCGCTCGTCGGACACCAAATTGGAAGTCCAGAAGTCAGCGATTACCGAAGTCACTGAAAAAGCAGCCAGTGAATCAGAATCCTAAAGAAACTGAAGGTACATGAAAGAGAATAAGTGGAAGGTATTGTTGGTCCTGTTTGTGGTGTTTTGGGCCTTATGGGAAATGTACCCGCCCGGGGACCAAAGCTTGGTGAAAGAGTTCAATCGTAGCGCGACCAATACAGACGAGACCTTTCAAGAGATCGTTTCCGAGGCTAAAACGTTAAAGGAAAAATCTCCCGAACGGGAATTTCAGCATTTAATGACGGCGATTGGTACCAATAATATCGCCGGCTACTTCCCGAATATCGTCGAAAAGATTGACGTGCCGCCGGACGAAGACCCGACCCGGCATATTCTGTATGAGCTGCAACGGCAGAGCTCGGGCGAAATCAAGCTTGGCTTGGACCTTCAAGGTGGTGTTTCGTTTCTGGTCGGCGTGGATACGAACAAGGTCGCGGGGGCGAACAGTCAAGTCCTGGCGCAAGCCATCTCGGTATTGCGGAAGCGTGTCGACAGCTTCGGAGTGGCCCAGCCCATGATCCAGCAGGCGGGCAACAACCAAATCCTGATCCAGTTGCCGGGGCTTTCCCAATCTCGCAAACAGGATGCAAGAACCACGATCCAAAAGGCGGCGACTCTTAAATTCAGCTTGGTGCATCCCGAGAGCCAAAAGTTCCTGAAAGAAGGGATTGTACCACCGGGCTACGTTAAAAAGAAGTTGACCAGGCGCAATGACGCCGGCGAGCAAGTTGTGCGAACCTATTTGGTTAAGGAAGACGCGGCAAGGGGATTGACCGGTAAATACCTGTCGGAAGCGAGTGTGCAGTTGGACCCGGCAACCGGGCAACCGAGCATCTCGCTGGAATTCAATTCCGAAGGCGCCGACATCTTCGAAAAAATCACCGAGGAGAATACCGGGGAGCAGCTTGCGATCCTTTTGGATGGCGAGCTCTATTCGGCGCCGACGATTCAGACCGTCATTGCCGGCGGCACTGCCCAGATTACCGGGGATTTCACACGGGAGGAGGCCAGCAACCTTGCAAGTATCCTGACCAATCCGCTTGAGGCCGAAGTGAAGATCCTGCAGGAGCGGAGTGTCGATCCCACGCTGGGTCAAGACTCGATCAAGAGCGGCGTGCGCGCCTGCTTGGTCGGGCTGATCGTCGTGGCGATCTTCATGCTGATTTATTATTTCTTGGCAGGGCTTGTGGCCAATGTGGCGCTCGTTTTGAATCTTATCTTCTTGCTGGGGGTGCTGGCCTCCGTTGAAGCCACGCTCACACTGCCTGGGATCGCCGGTATCGTGCTGACGGTCGGCATGGCCGTGGACGCAAACGTCCTGATCTTCGAGCGGATTCGTGAAGAGCTCCGCGCCGGGAAATCGATCCGGGGAGCGGTCAGTGCCGGTTATGATAAGGCGTTCGGTACGATCATTGACGCCAACATCACGACCTTGATCGCCTCGATCATCCTGATTAATCTTGGCACCGGGCCGGTGAAAGGCTTCGGTGTTACGCTGACGGTCGGCATTATCGCCAGCATGGTCACGGCGTTGATCGTGACGCGGATTATCTTCGATTGGTTCCTTGAAAAAGGCTGGCTCACCTCACTTCGCATGCTGCACTTGGTGGGGAATACCAAGATCGATTTCATGCGGTGGTGGAAACCGGCCTTTGCGGCATCGTGGGGGTTGATCATTCTGACGATGGTGTATGCCGGTACCGTGCGTTCCGGTAACCTGTTCGGGGTCGATTTCGCAGGTGGCGACACGGTGACCCTGGATTTCAAGCAGGGCAATAAGCCTTCGGTTGGTGAAATCCGAAGCGGTTTGGCGGAGGAGGGCTTTCAGGATGTTTTAATCCAATATCAGACAGACCTCTCAAGCGGTGAGGAGACCTTAAAGATCACCTCCGAATTCGATACCGCCGACCAGGTGGTTGCGGGATTAAAGTCGCAGTTTCCAAGTGCCGGGTTTCAGCTCGAGATGACGGAGCGGGTCGGACCGACTGTGGGGAAACAGATCCAGCGCTCGGCGATCCTCTCAATCTTGCTGGCCCTGTTCGGGATCCTGGTCTATGTCGCATTCCGTTTCGAATTCTCCTTCGCTATCGGTGCGGTGATTGCGGTCCTGCACGATGTTTTGTTGACGGTCGGGCTGTTTGCCTTGGCCGGGGGTGAGTTCACCGCCCCGATGGTGGCGGCAATCCTCACGATCATCGGTTTCTCGATCAACGACACCATTGTGATTTTTGATCGGATTCGTGAAGACCTGCAATTGGGAATTCGCGGATCGTTCAAGGAGGTCATGAATGGGGCGTTGAACCGAACCCTGGCCCGAACGGTCATCACTTCGGGGACGACGCTGCTTTCCACCCTGGCGCTATATATCTTTGGTGGCGTGGTCATCCATGATTTTGCGTTTACCTTCTTGCTCGGGGTGTTGGTCGGGACATATTCCAGTATCTACACGGCAAGCGCAATCGTCCTATGGTGGCATAAGGGGCAGCGACCGATC
>JAHEOI010000133.1 GCA_018610125.1 Verrucomicrobiota bacterium | reverse complement strand
TTGGATTATGAGAACCCCCGGTCGCTGCAACAGGCAACATTACAGCAGCTCAGACAAGCGCGCGATCCCGACATTGTCAAACGGCTCATTGAAATATGGCCGCGATTGACCCCGCCAATCCGGTCGCAAGCAAGCGACCTCCTGATTTATCGCCCCGAAAATCACGATCGGCTCCTCTCGGCACTCGAATCCGGGAAACTGACCCTGGGACAGCTCAATTTGGACCTGGAGCGGCGGCGTCGGCTTCTGAGATCGGAGAATCCGAATATCCGGAAGCGGGCAAACGCCTTTTTCTCCGATGCCGGCGTCGTCACACGCCGTAAGGCAATCGAATCGATGCGGCCTGCCTTGAACGTGGAAGGCGATCCCGCTTCCGGAAAGGCGCTTTTCAAAAAGGCCTGCGCGAGCTGTCACACCATTCAAGGAATGGGGGAGCCAGTAGGCCCCGACCTGACCGATATCGCTCGCAAGAGTCCGGAGACCCTGCTGCATGACATTCTCGACCCGAATGCGGCCGTGGATCCTCAGTTCATCGCCTACGTCGTTGCCACCGAAAACGGGAACTTCTGGAAAGGGATAATGGCCGGACAAGACAAAAAGAGTGTTCTCCTCCGCATGACCGGCGGCAAGACAAAGCGGTTTCCACGAGAGCAAATCGCCGAGCTTTCCTCGAACGGACTCTCCCTGATGCCGGAAGGACTCGAAAGCAGCTTCAGTCACCAAGAAATGGCCGACCTGCTGGCGTTCTTGCAGCAACGCAAGAAATAGAGCTGATAGGCACGTTCTCCCGGCCGTCCCCTAATGACGATGACGCAGACCGCCTGGTCTGCCAACAAACGGGGACCGGAACTGCACTCCCCTGCAGTCCGCTCCCTTTGCCGCCCGAATCAAAATCCTGCAGGCCGGACAGCCTGCGACACAGCAGGCTAACAGCCTCCGCTACGTAACCTCAGACCCTAAACCATTGACGCCGCCACTCCCTCCCGCTCACTATTGTCACGGGAAAAGATTATGACATTAGATCAGCTCTACTCACAGCTAACCATTCCGTGCGAGGCCAAACTGGTCCTTGCGGTGCTTGATGGATTGGGGGATATTGCGACACCGGAGCAAAATCGCACAACGCCATTGGAGGCGGCCAAGACCCCGCATTTGGATCATTTGAGTCAAGATGCCGTGCAAGGTCGAATGGATCCGGTGGCCCCGGGAATCGCACCGGGAAGCGGCCCGGGTCACATTGCGCTTTTCGGTTATGACCCGATCGAGCATCAAGTGGGCCGCGGCGTGATCGAAGCGCTCGGATTGGGCGTGGATCTCCAAGCAGGCGATGTCGCGGCGCGAGCCAACTTTTGCACATTGGATGACAACGGCATCGTCACCGATCGCCGAGCGGGACGTATCAAAACCGAAACCTGCCAGCGCCTATGCGACCAAATCGCTCAAAAGGTCAAATCCATCGAAGATGTTGAGGTCATTATTCAGCCGGGGAAAGACCACCGGTTTGTCGTTGTCTTCCGGGGCCCCGGCTTGGGCGGGCCACTTAGCGATGCCGATCCTCACCGCGAAGGAAAGCCCATTCCGACAGCCGAGCCGACCGGAGGCAAAGACACCACCGCGGACAAAACCGCACGCATTGTCTCCCAATTCTATCAAGCGGTGCTGCCGATCATCGAGAAGGAGCATCCGGCAAACGGCTTCCTCATGCGGGGCATCGCTCATCAGCCGAGCATCCCAACCTTTGAAGAGCGTTATCGGCTTCGGGCCGCCTCGATCGCCACCTACCCGATGTACAAGGGACTCGCCCAGTTGGTCGGGATGACCAAGCTGGAAGGCTCTCAAACAATCGAGCAGCAGTTCGAGCAGTACCTTCAAGAATACAACCAATACGACTATTTTTTCATTCACTTTAAGCCGACTGACATGAGTGGAGAAGACGGCGACTTCGATGCCAAGGTCCGGGCCATTGAGGAGTTTGATGCGGCCTTGCCGACCCTTATGCGGAAAGCTCCCGATGTCCTCGCGATCACCGGGGATCATTCTACGCCGTGCAAGGTCAAGGCCCATTCTTGGCATCCGCAGCCGGTCCTCTTATCATCCGCCTATTCCGGAACCGATAAGCTGGGACGGTTTACCGAGACGACCGCCAACGGCGGGTCTTTGGGCCTCTTTGAGGCGAAATACCTGATTCGCCACATGCAGGCCAATGCAAAGATGTTCGACAAGTTCGGCGCTTAAAATCTCATGAAAGCCGTCATACTCGCTGCGGGGAAAGGCACACGGATGCGGGACCTCACCGACGAGGTCCCAAAGCCGATGCTTAAGGTGCAAGGCAAGCCGATCCTGAAACGTATCCTGGAGGGTCTAAAGGATGCCGGTATCCATGAGGCTTGCATCATCACCGGATTTCGAGCCGAGACCATCGAATCATATTTCGGCAATGGCGCCGCATTCGGGATGAAGCTCTCTTATACGCGTCAAGCGACTCAAGATGGCACAGGCAAAGCCCCCGAGCTCGCCAAGTCGTTCGTCGGCGACAGCCCGTTCCTATTAACCTATGGGGATATCCTCGTCGCGCCTCAAACCTATCAGCGAATGCTTGATCGATTTCATCAGGGTGACTTCTCAGGGGTGATCACGGTGACCCGCGGCGAAGAAGTGGCCAAAGGCGGCCTGATGCTCTTCGACTCCGCCTTTTGCCTGGAATCGCTCGTCGAGAAGCCGACCGACCAGGAACTGCAGCAGTTGCGCTCCGAAGGCAAGATCGGACCCGGCCTGCCGCTTTGGTACAACGCCGGCATCTATATTTTCCGACCCAGCCTTTTTGACTATACCCAAAACCTCGAAAAATCAGCCCGGGGTGAATATGAGCTGACCGACGCCATTGCCTCGATGCTCAAATCCGGACATGTTATTGCAGGCCGGGAAATTGAAGGACGATGGGTCGATGTCCGAGATCCGGAAGTCTTGGCGGCCCTGGAGCGGGAAGAAATTTGAAGTCAAGGAATCCTCCCTTTCTCTCTTTCCTGCCGCAGACCCTCCGGGAAAAATTTTTTATTGCCAATGCCACGCATCGCTTTACGATGCGTCGTAACGCCGAACAACCAACAAATCAGAATGCCGATCTCGGGAGGAGGCGAGCGTATGAAACTAAATCGATGGTGTGCCGGCATGCTCGCGGTGAGCGTCGCCGGATTCAGCCCCGCTGCCCAAGCGGAGGAAAAGCCGGCCAATAACATCAAAACCGCCATTTCCTCAACCACCATCAGCGGTTATGTGAGCACCTCGGCAAATTGGCTCCTTCAGGGAGGCGACAGCAGCCAGACCCGATTGCCAGGCCGATCGTTTGTCGGACAGAACAAGATGGACGGCATCAATCTCGATGCCGCCAATCTCGTGATTGAGAAACCGTTCGATGAAAGCCTTTGGTCGGCCGGCTATAAGATCGACCTGATGCTCGGCCCGGATGCGGATGCGTTGGGCACCAGCGTGTTAGGTTCCGCTGACCTCAACCAATCCGATTTCGCCGTTAAGCAGGCATATGTCAGCGCTATCACGCCGGTCGGCAATGGTCTCAATTTCAAAATGGGCGTGTTCGACACGATCATCGGGTACGAGGTCGTGCACTCCGGCGATAACCCCCACTACACACGGTCCTACGGATTTTTCCTTGAGCCGTTCCAGCACACAGGGCTCCTTGCGAACTATCAATTCAATGAGGTTCTCGGGATGTCGATGGGGGTGGCCGATTCTCAATCCTCGGTCATCAACCAGCGGGCCGATGAAGAAGAGAACATCACCTACCTTGGCGCTCTTTATTTCACCGCACCGGAAGGCATGGGCGTTCTCTCTGACTCCCAAGCTTCGGTCGGAACCACCTATGGCGGGTTTGATACGGTCGGCAACGAACGGCTCAACTTCTATGCCGGCGGCACTATCATGACTCCCATAGAAGGACTGAATTTGGGCGCGGCTTACGATTACGTCCAACGGAACAACAACACATTTTCCGGCGCCACCGCCGCGGATGGCAGCGCCAAAACGATTGCAGGCTACTTGACTTGGGACGCCACCCAAAAGCTCGACCTGAACTTCCGGGCCGATTATGCAGAGAGCGATGATGGTTTCTTCGACCTCCGCAACAGAAGACGTGGCACAATCGGGGCCCCCGTCTACAACGAAGAGCTCTTTGCGCTCACGCTGACGGCGGATTACTCACTCTGGCCCAATGTCATCACACGAACCGAGCTTCGATATGACCAAGATCTCGAGGATCAAGCGGGCGGGGCCTTCGGCACCGTCAACACCCCCAACGAGGAGGCCTTTATGCTTGGCCTCAATTTGATCTACCAATTCTAGCGGTCCCGATGGGCACAGACGCCTTGGGAGCTGCTCAAGACAAATTTCAACAGCTCGAGAGAAGGCGACCGCACGAATTCCGATTGGGCCGCCTTTGCCGCTTGTGTAATCGGTCGATCCTGTAAAAAAAGCTGCCGGTAAACGGCTTTCAGCTCCTTGCGCTCTTCTGGCGGGATCTCGGCCCGCCTTAAGCCCACCTGATTCAACCCGCAAAGGCCGTTCAGTCCGGTCGTGATTGTGAACGGAGGAACATCTTTCGAAATCTTCGATCCGCCCTGAAGCATCGTCAATCGCCCGATCCGGATAAACTGATGGACCGCTGCGTAGCTCGACATAAAGACCCTATCGGCCACCGTGACATGCCCGCCAAGCAAGGCACCGTTGGCGAAGACGCATTGATCGCCAATCTCCGAGTTATGCCCAACGTGACTATTCACCATGAAGTAATTGCTCGAGCCGACGACGGTCGAGCCATCGACGTTGTTGGAGCGGTGGACCGTCACGCCTTCCCGAAAGGTATTCTGATCGCCGATGGTCAGCCCGGTCGGGCTCCCATCGTACTTGAAGTCTTGTGGTGCTTGCCCGATCACGCTCCCCGCATAAAACGTGTTACGGGATCCGATAGTGGTCTTCCCGGTCAAGTGCACATACGGCCCGATGGAGCACTCCGGGCCGACCACGACACCGGCGTCAATCACTGTGTAAGGCCCCACTTCCGCTGTTGAATCCACCTCGGCTTTCGAGTCGATAATTGCTGTCGAATGAATCATTGAGGAGTGCTGACTGGATTAAGGATTTACAACCCTCGGGGCTGGCAAAGGAGTAAGCATGCCATTTGGCGGGAGCGCCACCGAGCCAGATGCCCATTGGGTCCTTTCCAGGCCCTTAACTATAAAAGTACCCGATTTCACGCAACGAGACGTAATCCTTTTGTCGTTCCGATGTTCGCTGTCCCAGGATCAGGTGGTCAAGAACCTCAATCTTAAGCAATCGGCCGGCCCGGATCAAGTCTCGCGTCACTTTAATATCGGCTTCACTTGGGTTGGGATCGCCGCTTGGATGGTTATGAACCAGGAGGATTGCCGCCGCATTCATGGCAATCGCCGGTTTAAAGACCTCTCGGGGATGGATTAGCAATGAATCCAAGGTCCCTTGTGAGATTTTCTCGACTCGAATCAAACGTCGACGCGTGTTCAACAGGACCACTTGAAAGTGCTCCACTTGATAAAAGCGGTTCTCCTCCCGCAATAAATCGGCAATCCGCTCCGGGGTGTCCAACAACGGGGCGTCGCGCTGCAGCTCCTGCGCCATCCGTCTCGCCAACGTGAAAGCGCTCTTTAACGCGACCGCCTTATCGCGCCCGATCCCTTTGACCGTTCGCAGCTCCTGCAACGAAGCCCGAGCAAGATTCTGAAGGTTGCCGAATCGCTTGATCAACCCCTCGGCCATCTGGACCGCCGACGTCCCATGCAAGCCTGTACGTAAAAGGATCGCCACCAATTCGGCATCGCGAAGGACGTCCGCCCCATGCTGAAGCAATCGTTCTCGGGGACGTTCCCCATCGGGAAGGTCTTTAATTCGAAGCGGTGAGCTCATTTCTCTTGAAAGTCCGGGAGGATGAACGGCTCGAATTCGGGGCGGGCCCACGGCGGAAGCAACGCCTTGAGTCGGGCCGCTTTCCCGTTGTAGTCACGCTCGACAACCTGCCCCTTCTCGTGGAGCTTGGCGATCACCGCCGACTCCGAATAAGGGACTTCGATTTCGACAAGCTGGCAGTTCGGCCTCAAATGCGTGCTCAGCTCACAAAGCAAGTCCGAGAGCCCGTTTCCGTTCTTGGCCGAGACCGCCACCGACCCTGGATATTGGCTCAGGTATTTCTCCAGCAGATTGTCCGATCCGACCCGGTCCAACTTGTTAAAGACCATCAATGTCGGCTTGTCCCCGGCGTCAATCTCATTTAACACGCTATTCACCGACGCAATTTGCTCTTCAGCTCTCGGATGGCTCACATCGACCACATGAACCAACAATTCAGCTTGAACCACTTCCTCCAAGGTGGCCTTAAACGCCGCAACCAAGCGGTGAGGCAGCTTCCGAATGAACCCGACCGTATCCGAAAGCAGCACATTCTTGTTGTTGGGGAGGTTCAGGTGTCGCGTGGTCGGATCGAGGGTCGCAAAAAGCTTGTCCTCGGTCGAGACGCTCGCCTCGGTGAGCGCATTGAGCAGCGTCGACTTCCCCGCATTCGTGTAACCGACAATCGAGGCCAACGGCCATTCATGCCGTTGACGCCCCTGACGCTGGGTGGTCCGGTGCTTCCGAACTTCGTCGAGCTCCCCGCGGATCTTGTCGATACGCCACTGAACTCGTCGCCGGTCAAGCTCCAACTGCTTTTCCCCTTCTCCCTGAGTGCCGATACCACCACGCTGCCGATGGAGGTGCGTCCAATAGCGGGTCAATCGTGGGTATAGATACTGCAATTGGGCCAATTCCACTTGCAGCTTGCCCTCTCGAGTCTGAGCCCGTTCGGCAAAGATGTCCAAGATCAGTGACGTCCGATCGAGAATCTTGCACCCAAAAATATGCTCCAAATTCCGCACCTGCGCCGGCGAGAGCTCGTCATCGAAAATGACCGTATCAGCTTGGCGAGCCTTGCAGAGCTCGGCAAATTCCTTTGCCTTCCCGGCGCCGATGTACGTCCCGGCTTCCGGAACATTGAGCTTTTGCGTCCCTTGCCCGACAACCGTGCCCCCGGCCGTCTTGGCCAGCTCGCCGAGCTCTTCCAAGGAATCCTCCAGTTCCCCGTTCGGTTTGTTGCGGAGGTAGAGCCCCACCAAGAAGGCTCGCTCCGTTTTCTTGTCGGCTGTTGGAATTAGCGCTTTCACTATAAAGACCGCTGAATTGACTTCTGGTTTCGGTTTTTTTTCACAATAACACAGCCCCGGCCTCTTACGAAAGGTCATTTTTTCGGAGGACGGTCCTCACGCGTTCTCTTTGATTAGAAACGGTTCGGGCCGAGCAATCATCTTGCCAAGCATCCCGCCTACTTCCTTATATCGAACTCGCCACTTATCGACCGTCTCAGCAGCGAGGTAGCCATAGGCAACGGCCCGACTCGCCCAGTGGATTGTCTCCTAAACTTCCGCATCCGCATCCGTAAGTTTACTAACAGCTTCTGTCCTGTCCTCTGTCTTCTCCCCCTCTCTGTCACTCCCCCCCAAGCCTCACAATCGCCTCGACGATTCGATCCACCGATTGATCCGGATCCCAAGAGAGCCAGCTTAGCCCACGCTCTCGTCCGAACCAGGTAAGCTGATGCTTACCGAACTGGCGTGTCCGAGTCTTGACGAGGGCGATGGTTTCGCAGAGCGAGCGCTTTCCGTACAGGTAATCCACAACTTGGCGGTAGCCGATGGCCTGCATTGCGGTCGGGTTATCGGTCAGCCCCTGTTTGAGCAAGCGGCTTGTCTCCTCGACGAGGCCTTGAGAGAACATCGCTTCGACTCGCGCATCGATACGCCGGTGCCAATCCTGGCGAGACCGTTTTAGTCCGACAAAAGGGAACCTTCGAGCAGGGGCTGCTTGCCAATCGGCTTGGAGCTCGGAAAACGGCTTCCCGGAAAGGCGGATCACTTCGACAGCTCGAATAACACGCCTCGGGTTTTGACGATCGATCCGCTGGTAGGCAACCGGATCCTTCCGCCGCAGCTCCGCCAACAAAGCTTCCAGTGCGGTTTGCTCAAGCTCTCTTCGAAGTGAGAAATCCGGTGCGGGGCTGGCGCCAAGGCCGCCCAAAAAAGCCCGAAAGTAGAGTCCGGTCCCTCCGCATAAGATTGGCACACGACCGCGCGCCCGAATTGCTTCGACGGCTTCACTGGCGAACGTTACGAAGGCCGCTGCGTCGAACGGTTCGCTTACATTGGCCACATCGATCACGTGATGCGGCACGCGCGACCGTTCTTCCATGGAAGGCTTGGCCGTGCCAATATCCATCCCCCGATAGACCTGCATCGAATCGACAGAAACGATCTCGCCCCCCAGAACTTCGGCCAAGCGCAAGGCGACTTCGGTCTTTCCTACAGCGGTTGGACCGGCCAACAGGATTGGAGGATACTCCCCCTCGTTCCCGTCCTTCCCTTTACCGGAGGTCATTACCCGCTCTTTTTCTCCGCTTCCGATACAGGTGCCCCCTCCGTCTGGGATACGGAGTCCTCTTTTTTCCAAGCAAGAATAAAGATCAAGGCCACGCCGCTACAGATCGCGGTGTCAGCCACGTTGAAAGCCGGAAAGCCAATCTCCCCTCCCTCACGGCGATTGACATAAAAGTACAGGAAATCGATGACATGACTGCGAAAGATTCGGTCCGTCAGATTGCCCAATATGCCCCCACAAACAAGGCCCAGCGCAATCTGACCGGTTCGAGTATGGGTCTCGAAATGATGCCGCAGGAGGTAGAGCACCACCAGGGCCACGGCGGAAATAATCGCCAAGAGAGTATTGCTGTCGCGAAACAGGCTCCACGCCGCCCCCGTATTCCCCCAATGGACAAACCGGAAGAACCCATCAATGACGATCTCTTCCTGTCGGAAATTGAGCAGCAGATCGACAATCGCCTTCGTAATCTGGTCGAACGACAGAACAGCCCCCGCAACCAACAGGATTACCATCTTCGAAGAGAGTGTCATTCCTCTGCCTGAAATATCTGATTTTCATTCTCCGGGACCGCCCGCAGCAATCGGACCAGCGAGTCCCCATGTTTCAAACGCTTACGCTCTTCCCAAGCGCCTTCAATCGTCACCTCATCGCGACGGGCATGTCCCAGCACGAACAAACCGTCCGGATCCAAGAGCGTTGGCAGATACCAATCATCCAATAATTGTTGTGCCATCGATCGTGAGCGCTTACCGATATTTTTTTCTCCGAAAGGCGGATCGGCCAAGATGAGGTCAAACTGCCTCCCTTCTTGGTAAAGCCGAATCAAACCGTGAAACACATCTTGAATACGCAACCGCAGCTCTGTCTCTGTAAATCCGCAAAGACGCCGATTCTTCCGAAGAACTCCGGCATGCTTTGAGGCCTTCTCGATGCAGATCGCTTCACCGGCACCGCGGCTCAAACACTCTAAACTAAGAGCCCCCGTTCCCGCAAACAACTCCAAAACCCGCGCCCCGTCTACCCGAGGGCCAAGGCTGTTGAAGATCGCTTGACGAACCAGGTCCGGAGTCGGTCGCACCCCAAGCCCCTTCGGCACCTCGACCGTTGTTCCCGCCACACTGCCACTAATGATTCGCATACCCTTTTCTACAACCAATCTTGCACACCATCCATCGGCAATATACCCCATTGACAGGATTGGTCGTCATCGAGTTGCACACAAAACAAGTGAAAAGCAGATTTTTTAATCCGCGGTTAAAAAGTTTTTGGGTGGCCCACTCCTTCCCCGATGATTCCCACCCCCGTCAAAAAATACCCTTCTCTCACCAGTCCCCTTTAGGGCATGCTGATGACCATCTTGAGCGCCGGATGCCTCGGCGGCCTGAATGCCTTTGCAGCCGGTCTCCTGGTCTTCCGGCAAGAAACCATCGGCTATGGAGTATCTCAATTGGATCGACTGGCTTATTATCGGCGCTTACCTCGTCGGTGTCATCCTCTTCGGATCGTGGCTTGGACGAGGGCAAAAGACGACCCGAGATTACTTTCTCGGGAGCCGACAGATTCCCTGGTGGGGAGTCGGGATGTCGATCGTGGCCACCGAAACCAGCGCCCTGACATTTATCGGGGTCCCAGCGCTTGCGTACGGAGGCGACATTCTTTTTATCCAAATGGTTGTCGGCTACGTCATCGCCCGAGTGCTCCTGGCCACCTTTCTTGTGCCCCGCTACTTCAGGAACGAGATTTATTCGCCATACGAGCTTTTTGCCAGGCACTGCGGGGAAGGGGCCAGAAGGACTGCGGCGATATTTTTCCTAATTGCCGGCACGCTTGCCGCGGGAGTCCGCGTTTACGTGACTTGCATTCCGATCCAGCTCTTGCTCGGTTTTGACAAGAGCCAAATCATCTGGGCCATTCTCCTCTTTATCGGCCTTGCGTTGATTTACACCTATGTGGGAGGCATCAAAGCGGTCGTCTGGACCGATGCGATCCAGTTTGGCCTATTCGTCGTCGGCGGGATTTTTGTGCTGATCTATGTGCCATGGCAGTTCGAAGGAGGCGTGTCCAAGGTCGCCACCCTGGCGCATCAAAACGGCAAGATGGAGTGGTTCCGTGGCGCATTCACCTTGGATCTCCCATACAACATTTGGATGGGGGTAATCGGGGCCACCTTTATGGCATGTGCCACCCACGGGGTCGATCAGCTCATTGTCCAAAGGGTTTTGAGCTGCCGGTCAGTCGCGGATGGCAAAAAATCACTCATCTTCAGCGCGGTGATTATTTTCCCCTTATTCCTGATCTTCCTGTTTGTGGGAACAGCCCTATGGGCATACTACCAGCAAACCCCATTGCCGATCGCCCTGCCAGAGACCGAGGCCGGCATCTCCCAAAACCAATATATCTTTCCGATCTTTATCTTTACCGCAGTACCGCCCGCGCTAAAAGGCTTACTCATCGTCGGGATCCTCTCTGCTGCCATGTCGTCGGTCAGCTCCGCGCTTTCGGCACTAGCCTCGGTCTCGACCATGGACCTCCTTAAGAACTGGCGTGGCCGGCGTCACAACGAGCCGGCTCAGCTCAACCTAAGCCGTCACGCCACGCTGTTTTGGGGGGCCATGCTCGCGCTCGTGGCCTATCTGAGTCAGCAAACGACCTCGATCCTCAATCTCGCATTTTCGTTAAACGGCCTCACTAACGGCGCCATGCTCGGAGGCATCCTATTTGTCCTGATCCATCGCCGCGCAAGGACGGGCCCTGTCATCTTTGGAATGCTCCTTTCACTGGCAATGATGTCCGCCATCCATTTCATCCCGCGCTCCCCGCTAGAGGAGTGGTGGATGGAGTCGATCGGCACGAGGGTGGCCTGGCCTTGGTACACCTTGATCGGAACGGCCATCATGCTGGTCGGGGGCTGGTTGGCCGACTTGGCGTTACCGGGCCGCGCCCGAGAGGCTCCTCCCTCGGTTATTTGGTACTGATAGGTTCGGGGAGTAGAGGATCGGCAGACCCGGGGGTCGAAGCCATACAAGTTAGCGCTTATGGGGCAGCCCCCCAGGCTACATTGAGTTGCCCCGTCGGGGCGTTGTTCGAGAGCGCCGAAGGTAGCGCGTCAACATAGCCCAGGATTCTACCCTGGGAACCGCAGTGCAGACGAATTCAAGCCCTGTAAGGGCGAGTCAGAGATGGGCAATTTCCGAACGGCATAACCTCAGCGAGCCATAGACAGAAAACATCGGACCCGGCAAAGTGGCTCAGGTCGACCCCATGCTTGGCTTGGGCTGAGGCAATGCCTCACTGGAAAACGAGCGAGTTAGTGGAGAAATCGTGACAGTCCTCGAAGCAATCCAAAAAAGCACGGAATTTTTATCAAAGAAGGGGATCGAGTCGCCCCGACTCAATGTGGAGCTCATGCTTGCCCATCTTTTGGGGACCTCGCGACTCCAATTGTACCTCCAATTCGAGGAGACGCTCAAGGCGGAGCTCGTTGACCGTTTGCGCGAGCTGATCAAGCGCCGTGGCCATCACGAGCCACTGCAGCACCTGCTGGGAACGGCCCATTTTTGCGACTTGGAGCTTGAAATCGGTCCCGGGGTCCTGATTCCAAGGTCGGAAACGGAATCACTGGCCGAGATGGCTTGGACCGAGCTTCAAAGGCGTGTTCAAGCCGGTCGAACCGACCTTACGCTCCTTGATTGGGGGACCGGCAGCGGTTGCCTGGCGATCGCGATCGCCAGGCATTGCCCCGAAGCCCACATCGATGCCATCGATGTCTCCCGCAGAGCCCTTGAAATGGCACAACGCAATGCCGCCCGTTACGAAGTCGATAAGCGGATTCGATTTCTGGAAAGCAATGGCTTTGCCGGTCTGCCGGACGAGAGCCGATATGACTTGATTGTCGCCAATCCCCCGTATATCCCATCAAACGTGCTCGATTCGCTGCAGCAGGAGGTCCGGGATTATGATCCCCATCTCGCATTGGATGGCGGGAGCAAAGGAATGGCCTACCACCAAAAAATCGCCCAGGAGGCCGCTTCCTATTTGCGCCCGGATGGCCTCCTGATGCTAGAATTCGGCTACGATCAGGCGGAAGCGATTGGTCCGGTGTTTGAAGCAGAAGGCTGGGCCATTGAGGCATTCACCCAAGACTTTGCGGGATATAGGCGATTTTTAACCGCTCGCCCGTCAAATCGGGCGGAGTAAAAAGACGCTCAAACAGTGAATTGGTTTTTGAGCGACCCTTAAGGTCTGGAAAGAAAAAAGACCATTAATTCAGTCGAAGCGCGTTTATCATGGACAGTTTTGAAATCCAGGGAGGCTGCCCCCTAAAAGGGGAGGTCACGATCAGCGGCTCCAAAAACTCCGTGCTTGCCATCTTGGCGGCCACCCTGCTCACCCGGGAAACCTGCACAATCCGGCGCGTTCCCAATCTAAGCGATGTCCGCTTCATGGGAGAGATCCTTAAAACCTTGGGCGCTCACTTTGAGCTCCAGGGGGACACGGTGACTGTCAAGGCGGAAGAGATCGGCTGCGTGGGTGACTACGAGCTGATCCGTAAGATGCGCGGCTCGATTTGTATCCTTGGCCCTTTGCTCGGAAGACTGCATCGAGCTCAGGTTTCCCTGCCAGGGGGATGTGTGATCGGGGCGCGCCCGATCGATCTCCATTTGAAGGGCCTCGTCGGTCTGGGGGCCGATATCACGATCGATGGCGGCTATGTTCACGCTGAAGCATCCAATGCCAGGCTGCAGGCAGACGATGTGTTTATGGGCGGCCGAAACGGCCCGACCGTGCTCGGCACGGCCAATGTGATGATGGCCGCAACGCTCGCCAAAGGCACCACAACGATTCAAAGTGCCGCCTGCGAGCCTGAGATCGTAGACTTGGCCGACTTCCTCACGGCAATGGGGGCCCGAATCTCCGGAGCCGGCAGCCCCACGATCGAGATCAAAGGGGTCGAGGAGCTCCACGGTACGGAGCACGAAGTCATCCCGGACAGGATCGAATCGGGAACCTTTGCCATCGCCGCCGCCGCGACGAACGGCGATGTGACCATCAAAGACACCCGCGCCGATCACTTCCATGCCGTGCTTGATAAACTGCGCGAAGCCGGCGTCAAAATCGAGCGCAACGGAAAAGATCTACGCGTGCGCCGAAACGGGCCCTTGAGCTCGGTGGAATTGACGACGCAGCCCTATGCCGGATTTCCCACCGATCTTCAAGCCCAGATGATGGCCCTCATGACGCTCCCCCAAGGCATCAGCATTATTACC
>JAHEOI010000132.1 GCA_018610125.1 Verrucomicrobiota bacterium | reverse complement strand
TCAACGGCGTGGATGAGCTCCTGGATCATCTCAACCTCTCGTTCCTCGAAGTAAGCTTCCCCACATTGTCGACACACCCACGCTGGCACGTGGTCCAGGGTGAGGTGGCACCCCTTCCGGTCTAAGTGAAAAGGGGCCGTGCCTCGTTCCATTTTGCCCTGGCAGTAAATGCACTTCATACTGTTTTCCTCGTCTTGAATCCCTCCGTCCATTCTTCGGGATCCGGCAGGTATGCCGTGATGATTGCCAAATATTCGTCTTTTGGGGAGCATACCACATGGATGGGTCGCCCTTGAAATCCGAATCCCAACATCAGGCAACTGTGCCTTCGGGGATCTTTGAGGGTAATTCTCGATGACTTCGCCGTAGTCAATAACCTGTCGAACTTCCGCGGGCGCGATCATTCTATCCGGCCTTCCCATTTGGCGCACGGCATGGGGAAGAAAAAGCCGTCTCTTTGAGGCGGCTAACCTGAGACCTGCCGTGCTGATGTTGGAAAGAGGATTGCTCAACGCTCGCAGGGTAGGGGAGAGACGACCCAATTTAAGTATGTCTAACCCTATTAGGCACTCCCGTGAATTCGGACAACCATCCGAACGAAACCGAGAGCGAGGGCAAGTCGGAATTCAGAATCGTCTTTGAGGAGAAAAAGGGCGTGCTCAAATGGTCCACGCCGGATCGAAAATGGGGGACGATGCCGGGGGCTTGCGGGGAATACTCCTGGTGTCGAGGTGGCAACATGGGTTCGTAAGGGGTTCCGCACCCTATCCGGGGGTTCATCGGGCGGTTACTCCTGCTCATGAGTGGTGAATTGCGTGCCGAAGAGGCGATTGATCCGCTCCATGCGGGCTCGTGTCCGCCTTGGACGGATCGCCTTATCCGCTAATGCTGTATTCGGTATTGGTCCGTTGCGTGAATCTGGGAGAATCCGGGTGCTGAACCTCAACCGACGGGCGGCTAAAATGAGCTCTGATTTTAATGAGCCGCTCCCGGACCAATTTGGGCTTGGTGAAGAGTGAGGTTTCCCGTTCCGCGTAGCGAAACCACAGCGAGGCGTCGGGGGAAGAGGCTTGAAGCGGCTGTGGACGTGCCGGGACACAACTATCCTTCGGCCCGGTCGGATGGCGGCGCCTCGCTCTCGGTGGACAGCAGATGGCAGAGATGATCTGGCATGCTGACCTCCTATGGTTGAATTGGCAGTTGAGAAGCCCATCTGCACCCGCAGACGGACTTCAGCCTGCCAATCCGGAGGCCCCTCCCGATCTGAGGTAAGCATACCACAATCCCCCGAAAAGCGGTACACCCCTTGCCGGAGCAGTCGCAAATGAGAGCGCAAAAAACGCAAAGGAGTGGCTCCGGGATTTGGCAAGAGGGAGGGAAGCGTTTCCTGAAATTCAGCAAAGATGATAAGATGAAAAGATGAGTGTGACAGTCCAGGTGAATGAACGCGGGAGTTTGACCCTTCCCAAGGAGCTTCGAGAGAAATACGGACTTGAAAAAGGCGGCCAAGTCGTGATTCAGGAGACCGAGGACGGCCTTTTGCTCCAGTTGGCGCCACCTTCCCGGTGGAGATCTATTCCGAGAAGCGAGCCGAAGAGTTCCAAAAGAATAACGAGGAGGCCCTCGGCGATTTCGATTTTGGTCGATGAGGGCCTTCGTGGACGCCAACGTTCTTTTCTCGGGCTCTATGCCCCGAAGCCGGACGGAAAAACTCCTCCGGCTTTTATTAAAACACGGAGAGTGCGTGACCAATGCGTATGCCATCGAGGAGGCCCGACGTAATCTGCAGAGAAAGGCGCCAAAGGCAGTGGCCAAACTTGAGCGTTTGACTCGACGAATGGTTCAGGCCGAATCGATTGTCGAGGTCGGGACGGTTCGGGTCGCTCGAAGGGATCAGCCCATTCTCGGAGGCGCGATTGCTTCTGAATGTTCTCACTTGCTCACGGGAGACTCGCGCGATTTTGGGCATTTGTTTGGCCAGATGATCGGTGGTGTCAAGGTGGTCTCACCTCGGATGCTGGCTGACGAGCTGGTCGCTCGCGGACTGCTCAAGAAGATTGATAGGGGATAATCGAAACGAACCGCAGAGGCTCAACCGCTGATAGGCACTCATCTACGCTAAATGGGAAAGAATTGGGCAGGGCTCGAGACACTGAAGTAAGGCTCTATGAGCAAAACCAAGAGTGAGAACCTGGAACACCGGTTTGATGCTGGGGAGGATGTCGTTGATTACTTTCAAACCGGCGTCGTTGTGACTATTCAACGGTTAACGGAGCTTTCGCGTATCCTCAATCTGTCGGCGGTGGCGCGGGAAGCCGGTATTCCTGTCCAAAGCCTTCAAGCGAAAATACGCCGGCAAACCCCGCTTTCCGGTAAGGAAACGGCGGCCCTAGTCGCAACGCTAAAGCGTTACCATTTAACGACGATCTGATAGCGCATAACGTCGGCAAGAAGGCTCTAAGGATCGCCAAAAAATAGACGAGCCAGCCGGCTGGCCTTGATGGTTCCGAGTGACCTTGGAACGAGTGCTTCACTCGGGGCGCGGATTGTCTTCCATTAAGTCTTCAAGGTCTCGGGCGCCATGAAGGACGCGAGAGATCTCGATGCCCGAGCCGGTGGGGAAGTAAAAGATCAGGTAGTTGGGGAATTCGGGAATCGTCGGGTAACGCTGGCCCTGTAATTCGGGATTGCGGAAATCTCGCTCGCGACCCATCTCCGGCATTTCGGCGAGCTTTCGGAAGGCGGAGAATGCAGCTTCGATCACCGTGATTTCGGCCATACCGGATTTATCGGGGCGGGCTTCCATTCGCTCTTTTAGCTACCGGTAGGCCTCTTCGCCGTCTATCTTCTCGCCACGGCGGAGCTCTCGAGCGCCTTCGACGAATTCGGCCTCAGGCTCCGCCCGTTGCTCGGCCCAAACCCGCTGGTGCCGGTCCAGAAATTCCAGGGCTTCCATCACGACCTCCGACGCGGAGTATAATGGCCGCTTTGTAGCCGTTGCTGGACAATCTTTTCCAATTTTTGGGGGGAGGGTGATGGGCATAGGGACCTACCAGATCGGACGAGCTTGGCAAGGGGGCTGAGGCCCAGCGAGGCGGACCGCTAATAACCGCTAATCTCGGATGGATTAAGTGTGCCGAGGAAAGATTCTAACCGCAGATTTCTCGAATAAACCGAACGGGCTTCCAGAGGCCGATGAAAGGGATCAAAGCGTGCTTAGCATTTCTCCCATCTGATCTCGGGTCAAAATCTTGATTCCCTTATGCTCCCGAAGATCCAGTAGGTGCCTATCCTCTGACACAATATACGACGCCTCGCTTTCGAGCGCGGTGGCGACGATTTTTTCATCCTCTGGATCCTCGGGGACGGAGCCAGGAGCTTGAATATAGCGAGACAGTATTTAGGCAGATCCGCCAAGAATTGGTCAATGTTGTCATCCGTCAGATTTAACCACCTTCGTAGCTCGGGTTTGTTGCGCATTTTGTCGCTAACTTCTTCTAATAGAGCCGGTGATATTGCGATCTCATGATGCGCACCCAACAATCGCCAAAAAAGACGAGCTGAACGGCTCGCCTTGATGCTTACTGGAATCAGAGCAGTGCTGTCGAAGACAACCGTCATTGAAGTCAGTCGTCTTCCTGAAGTGCTCGGTCAATGTCCGCCTCGCCAATGCCCTGCGAATCCATTGCTTGTCGAGTCTTTTCCTGAAGTCGCTCGAGGCGTTCAAGGGCTGCATTCCGTTCTTGTTCTGAGGCCCGGAGAAATGGAGCGATGCTAAAACGAGCATTGCCGTTTTGGTCTACCAACGTTACGATCTCGTTGCCCCTTATCTGCTCGAAAAAAGAGCGGACAGATTCATTTAGGTCTGTAAGCCTGACTTTTTTCATCACGTCAACATACTCTTCGATAATTTTAAGCGCAAACCGAAGGGGAAGGGGCGGCACTTGATTCGGGTGCGGGATTTTCTCCTCTCAGGTCTTCAAGGTGGCGAATGCGACCTTGCTCGCGGAAAAAGGGAATCTCTATTAGCGTAGATGAGCGTCGATTAGTGGTTTAAATATCTCGGTCTTCTGCGGCGCGGGATCAATTTGCGGTTGTCTCACGCGAATCCACCAACCGGCAGAAGAAGTTCAGGCGGCGCATCTGAGGGATTGAATTGGTCCTTTCACCCGCGATCCGAGGATCACCGACGACGATGGCGAGGATCCGCGCACGGGAGCTGTGCACGTTGAGGCGGTTCCGATCAAGGATGAATTCAAGCCCGCGCGAGCCGTATTCGCCAAAGCTGGAGCAGAGGGACAGGATTATGACTGACGCCTCCTGGCCCTGGAATTTGTCGACGGAGGCGACGCGCGCGCCTTCTGGAAGTGCCGCCCGGAGCCGGTGTACCTGCATGTTATAGGGTGCGACGTAAAGGATATCGTTGATCTCCAACGGACGCTTTCCTTCTTCGGGCGATTCGATCTCGGATTCGAGGAGCCGAGCGGTGAGCTCGCGGATCCGTTCCACTTCTTCCGGGCTGCCTTGCACGTTCCCGTCGTGCTCTACGGGGGAGAGGTAGAGTCCGGCAGAGTAGGGGAGGCCCGCGTCCGTTTTGCGGAGGTGGATGTGCCGCTGGGCTGCCTTATCGCTCGCATGCAATCGGCCTTCGTAAACAAGCTCGGAGATTACCTCGCATAGCTCGGGACGAAGCCGATTGGTTTGGGGCAGAAAGATGCCGAGATCCGACGGAATCGTTGAGTGATCGCCGAGGTAGTAGATCAAGCCCGGCTTTCCGGCTTCGCCCGGATGCGAACCTTCAGTTGGCTGCTCGAGCCGCATCTGATCGCCAAGGAGGACGAGGTTACGAGTCGCATGCGACATCGCCGCGATATTGGCCAAGGGTACCTGCCCAGCTTCGTCGATGAAGAGATAGTCCAGGCTCTGACCCCATTCCTCTCGAGAAAAGAGCCAGGCCGTGCCGGCAACAACGCCCCCGGTGTAAGCTGCCTTTGCTTGGCCGCTGCTTTGGATGTGTTGTATCCCCGTGCACTTGGCAAGAGTCGGGTCCTCAGAGTCGCCTCCGACCTTGATCCCGGTCAGCTTGGCGCCCATCTGCTCGTTGCAGGCGGCCAATAGGTTTGTAATGGCCTGATGGCTCGTCGATGAAATCCCGACACGTTTTCCGGCCTGCAGAAGTTCCGCGATCATGCGGGAAGCAGTCGTGGTCTTACCGGTGCCGGGTGGTCCTTGAATGCAGAGGGTTGCGCCGGCCATCTGCTTTGCGATCCGCACTGCGGCGTCTTGAGAATCTTCTCCATCTCGGAGTAAGCTTCCATCCTGTGGAGCAACGGGTGGTTGCTGGAGGAAGAGGGCTCGCAGGGGAGGAGGGAGTGTTCGTGATTCCGCCCACTCTTTGGCGACCGCTTGAAGACGATCCCGAATGACGGCGTTGGGAACGTGCTCTTGCGGGATAAAGGAGGTTCGGGAGGGTGCTTCGCCTCCCAGTTCGTTATCCAGCTTTTTGCGCGACAGTTTGACCTCGACCTTCCCGTTTTCCTCGTCGAGCGATACGATCTCAAGGCTCCCCCGGGAATTTTGGAGCGGATGGACCCGTTGGCCGGAACGAGTCTTGGTATCCTGCGGGCCGAACCGGTAGATGAAGACGAGCAACTGCTTTTCGGGTCGGCCCTCGGGAGATTCGAGCTCGGCATTCCCTATGCAGGCGATATCCTCCTTCAGCTCATCGTGGGTCTGTTCAAGCCGATCGAATAGCCGCCACCCAACTGGCTTGTCCTCACGACGGTGAAAGTCGAACAGATCGGCAAGAAGCCGGTGGATCCGACCATCCTCGGTCTCGCGTTCGTTCTGCGTGAGCGACTCGAGCGTTTCTTGTAGCTGCTGGCGTTCGTCGAGCTGTGCTTGCTTGTCTGGATCGGGTTTTGCCTCCTTCGTGTCCGGCTCGTTCGCCGGCGGGCAGTATTCCATCCCGGCTTTATGCTGTAGCCGGCGCAGCCAGTCTGCCAGTTCCGCTGTCGAGTCGCAGTCGTCGCGGTTGTAATCACGAATATCGGAGAGGATCTTCGATTTTGTCGGATCGGCGGGCTCGTCGCTTTCAGCCACCGGGCATAGTGGACGATTGAGTCGACCGCGGTGCCGACATCTCCTTCGCGCTTGCCGCGATAGAGGTGCTCGACGTATTTGATGGAGTAGCTCGGCTCTCCGATGCGGAGGCCTTGATGGACGACCTGATAGAGGTCGACAGAAACATGGTTCCGGAGAAGCTCGTCGATTACGAGCGCAATCCTACTCACAGTACAAGCATGATTCACATCCATATGATCGGACTCATGCTCAATCGCCTCCACAATCCGGGGAAAAACTGATTTTTGGGACACGCTCTCCGATACCGTGGGAGTCTTATTGGGCAAAGGTGGTGGGACATTTACCTTTAAGGTCAATGATCAACCGGTTTCGATAGCGGTGGCGGACGTTAACGGATATAAGATACCGGATATGGCCGTCGCGAATCAGGGTAGCAATGATTTATTGGTTCTTCTGGGGGATGGCGACGGCTCCTTTTAAATCAGGATGGATTCGGTGAAAGCATCATGCCGTTTTTGAGGAAACGTCCATCTAAGCTTGTGTCTCCGGTGAGGGGCGCGCGGCGTTAATTTCCTGCTTCGCCGTTAACATAAGCGCAGGGTACGAGGCCGGCCCTTGGTTTATTCTGTTTAATGAACGGCGTGACGAAGAGCTATTCGAGCATTGGAATATTGAATTTGTGATTTTCATTCCATATGTTTATGGCATGAAGATAACTATTAGGAGGTTGAATTAAATCACGAGAAATGCGAGACTGACCGAATTTGGTGGTATCCGCGTTGCTCTTTAGCCATACAGATCTCCAGCTTAAAACCTCATAAAATTCTCCCTTCTCCTGTCCTTTTGTGCAGAGAGCCGCCGTTGTAAAGAATAAACGCACGGTACCTTCTTTGGTTAGTACCTTGTTATCACGGTCAAGCGACGGGATTACGGTAGCCGTCGCTGCTGAGGTATTGTTCTGGGTGATCGCACCTAATTGTCCCGTGTCGCTGGGATCGTCGCCGTTGAGATAAGGGGCGACATCTCCTTTGTGGTAATCAACGACCAACCATGTCTTCGGGGGTGTTAGAGGTCTCATGCTTGCGGCACCGTCCGTGATGGCGTCATCCATTAAAAACTCCCAGTCGCTGTTGAGATCCGCTGGAGGAACGGCCTTCAGCCCGGAATGCCCGTCTACCGTGACCACGGTAACGGCTTGAACCGTCTGGATTAAAGCAATCTTTTCACAGCATTCGGCCAGTATCGATTCTTCGGGATCAAATACAATGTCGATCCGTTCTCTATCGGCTGGCTTGGAAGTCGCCTCACCCGTGTCCTGGGTCGGATCAAAGGCGGGGAGGTTTCCGCCCAGGCGAAAGTACCTCATTTTTGAATCCAGGGGCAGGAAGGCAGGACTCCTTTGCTCGACGAAGGTCCATGGGCCGTTAACCGACGGTGCTGATTGGATCGGCGGACCCAGTGGCGCAACTTCAATGTTTAAGGAGCCGTTTTTGACCGTGAGGTCAAGTTGCGGAGGTTTGAGGGCGAGGCTACGATTAAAGCTGCCTGCCACTGCGAGGACGATAAAGATCCGTGATAGCTTTTGCATCGTCATAGGAATATTCGCGAAGTTTAACCGTATTCGGATTTCTCAATAACATTCGCATAAGCTTACAATTGGTGTAAACCAGCTTTTTTGCCTTGCTGTGGATCGCAATAGGCTTTTGGAAAGGGGTCGAGCGAAACATGGCGGACGCTAGACGCATCGGTGGGGATCGATGGAGCGGACCTTCTGAGAAGGCGGGGCGGAAAGGGGAGTTAAGCCGCCGCCGAGGCGGAGCTCGCCGCCTTCCGGCTCTCCGAGCTTCAGGAGATGCGCAGCAAGATTGGACTGCCGGTCGACGTAATGCTCTCTATGGAGGTTTTTCATTCAACCGTATGCGTCCTGGCAAGCCCATCTAGCGCGAGGCCGCTGAGGCCGCGAAGATGAGGGATATGAAACAAAGAGCAGCACGCAGACCGAAAGCAAGTCCCGAGGAAGCCAAGCAGTGGGTAGAGGCCTTTCGCCGCAGCGGGTTGAGCCGGAAAGATTTCGCCCGCAAGCACGGCATAAACGTCTGGACCCTTCGTAATTGGCAACGTCGCGTTTCAAAGAAGGACAGCCCCCAAGCTAAGGATGGCCCGAGCTCACTGGTTGAGCTTGAAAATCCCCTCTCCAAGCAAGGCAAGGATTCTCGCCGATTTTCTTATCGCATTGAGATGATCGATGGAACGGTCCTGGAGCTGCCCAGCGGATTTGCCAAGGAAGAAGTCCAAGACCTAGTTGCCATTTTAGGGAGGAAGCAATGATCCCGATCGGACCGGCGACACGGATTTTCCTGGCCCCAGGGGCCACGGACATGCGCAAGGGATTTGAAGGTCTGCTCAGCCTGGCGCGCCACCGGCTGGAGGCCGATCCCTTGAGCGGGCATTTGTTTGTTTTCTGCAATCGTCGGCGCACCCGCATCAAGATCCTCTACTGGGATGGCTCTGGGCTATGGGTCTGCACCAAGCGACTGGAAAAGGGGACGTTCAGTTGGCCTGCCAGCCGAGAGGACGAAAAGAGGCTCTCTCTGAGCGCCGAGGAGCTGACGTTGTTGCTAGGCGGAATCGAGATCGAGGCCACCCGGCACAAGCCCTGGTGGCGATGGGCTGCTTAATAAAAAAACTAAACGTGAGCAAATTGATTATTTTTTTACTTGCATTGGATACAAAACTGTTGTAAATAAGTCATCGTTCGATGGCTTTGGATTTAGAACAACTGCCGCAAGAGATTCGCTCCGAGGTCGAGGCGGTCATGGCCGAAAAGGACCGCCTCGAAAAGGAGAACCGTCTCTTGCAGCAGCAATTGCGCCTGGCCTATCTGCTTAAGTTTGGCCGCCGTAGCGAGAAGCTCTCCGATAATCAGCTTGAGCTCCTTGAGCAGGAGGCCAGCGTCACTGAAGGCGAGCTCCAGCAGGAAGCCGGACAGGAGCAGAAGGACCAAGCCGAGCTCAAGAACCAGAAAAAGAAATCCAAGACCCGCACCAAGCCCCATCCGGGCCGCATGCCGCTACCGCCTCATCTGGAGCGAAAAGAGACGATTATTGGAGCCCACCCCGATGATTGCTACTGCTCGCAGTGCCAGAGCGAAAAACCGGTCATTCGGTACGAGATCACCGAGGAATTGGCCGTCAAGCCGGCCGAATATTACGTGGAGGTCAAAAAACAGGAGGTGCGGGCTTGTGCCAAGCATCCCGAAGAGGGCGTCAAGACTGCCCCGACTCCGGAGAAGATCCTGCCCAAGAGTAAGCTCGGGGATTCGGTCATCATCGATGCCGTCTTAAAGAAATACACCGAGCACCTGCCGGTTTATCGGCAATGCGCCATCCTGGATCGGGACTTCGGCATCGAGCTCGACCGGGGCACTTTGACCGAGGCCATCATGGCCGCCGGCAATCTCTTGAGGCCCGTCAGCGGGGCCATCGCCGAAGATCTTCGCCAAGGCGACTATATTCAAGGTGACGATACGACCGTCCCTTGCCAGAGCCGACGAACCGTCGGCAAGAACCACCAAGCCTACTTGTTTGAGTTTGGCCGGCCGGGAGGTCCGGTCGTCTTCGACTTCCAAATGGGCCGAAGTCGGGACGGCCCCAAAGCTTTCCTGGCCAACTTCGAGGGCTACTTACAAACCGATGCCTATTCGGTTTACACCGGGATGGGCGGAAAAGGAATCACACTTGTAGGCTGTATGGCGCATCTGCGTCGCGGCTTCTGGCGGGCCCATGAGCTGGCCAAGGAGGACCCGCGCCCGCTGGAAGTCCTGGGCCTGATCAAAGAGCTCTACGCCCTCGAGGAGCAAGCCCGGAATAAGGGCCTTTCCTGGCGGGAGCGCGGCCAGCTGCGCCAAGAGAAGAGTCTACCGACCGCCCACCGACTCAAAGAGCGCATCATTGCCCTGCGGCAGGAGCCCGGAGTGATGCCGGGGACGGCCTTTGCCAAGGCATGTGACTACGCTCTTAATCATTGGGAGAAGATCGAGCCGATCTTTGCCGATGGGCGCCTGGAGCTAGACAACAATCTTTGCGAGAACTCGATCCGTCCGCTGGCCCTGGGGCGTAAGAACTGGCTCCACATCGGCAGCGAGACCGCCGGCAAAAAGGTCGCCGCCATCGCTTCAGTGCTTGAGACTTGCAGGCGACTTGGGATCAATGCCCGCGACTATCTGCAAGATGTCCTGCCCCAGCTTGGCCAGTGGCCCATCAACCGGGTCGCCGAGCTGACCCCAATGGCCTGGGCCCAAGGCGGCAGCGCCTAAGAGACTTCCCCTCAATTCCTTTGAGGGGAATACGTCCTCTGCCAACTCATTTCTTCCAAGAGCCATGCGCAACTTCATTGGGATCCCCCCAGTAGGAGCCCATGTTGTCCGGTGGCAATCCTTCTTCCCGGATCCAGCCCCCCCTGCTGCCCGTGGATTCTGAGGGCTCCGACAATCACCGACTTTTAGGCATTGGGTGGGAAGGGGCTGGGAGAGCGCGGTGACATTGCCCTGTGAAATACCGGCGACGGTAAAACCCGAAAGGCTCGGTAGGCACTATTTCACGGGGCGAGTCACCGCTTTCATTGTTTCGCCTTCGACTCCACAGCGCCGACAAGTCGGGCGCACTCCACACGCTTGGCGATTTATTTTCCATCTACCCAGCTCCGGCAGCCGCCTTGACAGCCTGCGGTACCGGCAACAGTAACAAGTTAGCACCTATGGGGCCGAGCCCGGGGCTAGTGTTGAGCCGCACCTTCGGCGCTTTGAACGGGTCCTCCGCCTCTATCCTCCCCGGCAAGCTTGCTCCTCTTTCCCCGAGTCGGTCGGTCATCAGTCCTTGAGCTCACTCCCCACTGTTCGCACCTCATGCGGCCCGCTCCGATCCGACCCCTTCGGCCGCTTGTCAAAGAACAAACCGACATCTTAACCAGATCCCGAGCCGACCGCTACCATGGTGTTGGAAGGACGCTTACGAAACGATCGTCGTTGAAGGCAAAAGCTATCGGATGAAAGATGGCATCACCTCGCCGATGGAAGAATAACTCTCGGCTCTCCCACAAACCGGCAGGAAAGACCTGCCGGTTTTTTTGGCTCCTTTTCACCGCGACTTCGTCTCTGCCTTGGTCAGAGCGATCACCTTGCCCGAGCCGATCTCCGCGCACCCACATCGCTCGCCACTCATCCTATTTACTCTATTGGATGAATGACCTCCATCAAATCCTGTCCAGGGAGTATCGCAGCCACCGATTACAGCAGAAGTCGTGCCAGTTTTCACCCCCACTTTCAAACCGACATTTTTCCTACATCTTTACACCGATGTCAGCAGTTCAGGTCACTGAAAATGGCGGAGCCTTCCGGTGTTGCTCCCTGCTTCTAACCTGGCCCCTCACTGAAGCCAGCTTCGAGGGCTCGCTTGCGAAGCGAAAGGGCGTATTCGGCCTGTCGAGCCGTAATAGGCCAGCCGGCTCGGAGGTTGCGGCCGATCTTGTAGAGGAGACTGCGTCCCTTGGGAGTAAAATAGTCATTCTCTTTTGCCCAACGCGCCAGCGCAAACCACACTTCTCGATCGACCTCTGCAACCCGCTCAGAAGAATCCTCGGAACCACACCTTGGGCGATGGGTGAGGCGACTTTCATCGTCGCGCTGGGTTGGTTCGGCTTCCGAGTTATCAAAGGACGCTAAGTTGCCGCCAGGTCGCGTTCCGTAAGACTCAGATGATTCTTCGTGCAGAAAATCAGCATTCGGCTCATACTCCCCTGCGGCGTACCCTTCTGTATCGCAGGCCGATTCGTTTTTTTCAGTTTCGCCCGGCCTCTGAACCACTTGTTCGTCCGCATCCCTGCTCCGCTGCGTAGGCGATGGTGAGTGCTCGGATGCCTCTGGCGTTCCTTTTGCGCCTTCAGGGCTCTCCGCAGGTAGGTCCGGCTCTACGTCCCGCTCAGATAGCTGGCTTGGCTCCAAGCTCACCGGGCGAATCCCCATTCCGTCCAGCACGTCCCAGAGCGGAGCCAAGGCCGTCTGAGGGTCGACATAATACTGAGATCCTCGGATACGCCAGAAGCGCCAGCCTCCGCGTTCCAGTTCCCTTTGCCGTTTAAGGTCTTCTTCGAAGCGATCCAATCCATGATAAGCATCGCCATCGCATTCGACCGCCAAGCGGGCGTGCCTGCCTTCAACGACAAGATCGATCCTAAAGCCACGCTCAAGCATCGGCTGAAATTGGGGGATAACCCGATAGCCACGATGAAGGATCTCCAGAAAGATATCGACTTCAAACCAGCTTCCGAAAGGCTCCGGCGCTTGACTTCGCCCCCGGCGGTGAGACGAAGCAAGTGTCTCTATCTCCCGCACACGGTCTTCGTCCAATGGACTCAACGGTTCCCGAGGCTTTTGGCAATATGAAAGCAGCGTGTAACGGATGTCGTGCCGGCTTAGCTCGTTAAGCGTTACTGTGTGGAAGAGCCACATTTGATCGCGCGCCCGGGAGGCGGCCACGTTGAAGCGCCGTTTGTCGGCGTGCTTGGCCAAAGGGGCCATCCTCGGAGGGGCCGCCACCAGACTTAGGAACATCACGTCGCGCTCGTCGCCCTGAAAGCTGTAGGGATTGCCGCAGACAATATTCCGGTCCGCAATCTCGCGCCCTTCGAGTCTTTCCATGATTTGACTCTCGATCAACTTTGCTTGATCATCTCCTTGCAGCGAGACCACCCCCATCGTCTTGCCCTCATATTCAGGACTGGAGCAACACTTAACCATCTTGTCCACAATCGCCGCCGCCTCGGGAGGATTGGTAATGCGCTGCCTCTCACCTTTGCGAAAGCCACCTGGCACATGTTGTACCTGAATCGGCTCAAGTCGCTCCGGCGAACCTTGGCGTAAGGGAATTAGGGGAGTATCTGAGTAACACAGGTCGTTGCTGAAGCGGATAATTTCAGGCACAGACCGGAAGTGCTCACGTAGGACAAGGCGATCCTGGAGCCGGGCCGCGTGATCAAACAGGCTGGTATCGACATCGAAAGACTCGGCCACCGGGATCTCGCCGGCTATGTGCTGACCGATTAATTGGTGCACGAGATTCCGGTCAAATCCGACGGCATCGGGACTGATTTGCTGGTCGTCACCGACAACAATGAGCTTTTTGGCCAAGTAAAAAAGCACCAGTGACTCCGGGCCACACTGCGATGCCTCATCGACGATGACTACATCGAACATGCCCGGTGCGGGTCTGATCGTCTCAAAAAGGCGATATAATGGAATGACCCAAGAAGGGACTGCACTGCGACACTCATCGAGATATTTCTGAGCGTCACGACGGTATTGGGCAACGTATTTACCTGTGCCCTTACCAATCTTCTGCATCCGCTGTTGCCAAGCAACCAGGT
>JAHEOI010000131.1 GCA_018610125.1 Verrucomicrobiota bacterium | reverse complement strand
GCCCGTATTATACTCGCACGCTCCCAGTGCCAAACGCTCAAGTTCAGTTTGAGCCTGCCAAGACAGCACCGCTGATTCATAATTTAACCATGAGCACTGATGGTCGGTTATCCCCTTTAAAGCAGCTCCGGAAACGGCTCCAATCCGAGCCCGCAGGTCCGGTCCATGATTTTCAGGTGGAATCGCTATTACTGGACGCTTGGCCGAAGCTACCCGGCAGCGACATGGGAGGAACCGATGCCTCAAAGCTTCTCGGCCGCATCGAGGAACTCCATTGGGATCCGCCCATGTTAACATTTCAAGTCGAGCGACATGGGGGCCTCGCTCAGGGATCAAAGCGTGCCGAGCTGCACCTGACCAAGGTAAAGAAACGCAAGAAGTCCCCGGAGCTACAGTGGAAATCTTCCGACCGGGTCCGTATTCAAATCGGTGAGATTATCCCCGATACCTCTGCAAAGGAGACGGTCCGAGGACGAAGAAGGCGCTTTAGGAAGGTGCTGGAGAAGAAAATGAGACAAGCTGGCTGGATGAGAGTTAGCACAGGTTCCCATTACATCTTTGAAAAGGCCCGTTCGAGCAACCAATTGAATTGATCACTTGCCCTCGCAATCGCAAAGTCTGGCTGGGTTTCCGGAATTCGAGTGGCCAAATCTTGATGATCACGGTGCGCCCATCGGAAATCCTGCTCTTGGAGGAATTTTGGGGTCCCAGACACGTTCCCTCTCCATCGCTCTGAAAGATGCGCTGACACCGCTGACACTGACAGATTCCCCGTATGACGCTATGCCCCTCCGCCGCTGTCAGGAAACGCCAGCGATGGCTGGTTTCTCTATCTGATATTCCGGAAAGACGGTAATGATGACCTCTTTGCTGAACCACCTTTGGGATCAAAGGCCCGAGCGCTTTCGGGTTGAATCGCGAAGGTCCGATCCGCCTCGCGTCCGGGATTTTCAATTCCGCCCCCTCAGCACGGGAGAGCTCCTTCGGCGCTACGCTCGGCTTAAGAAGAAAAGCGATTATCTCTCCAAGCAGCTCATGAGGCGATTGGAGACGCGGGGTGCATCGGGATCTGAGTCCGACGGTCCAACCCAGGCCGAGATCAAGGAGAGACTCCTATGCGGGAGTATGATGTCGAAGAGGCGACAATTCCGTGGGGAGCTAAAGCAAAGTGGCATGGATGAGGCGAGCATAGAGACGCTTAAATGGGAGAGGCGCTCCCTCATGGACCTCAATGCCCGGCGCACCTCAGAGGACTGGATCCATGAGTTCGGGAACCGCGAGGCTAGAGCCGCCCCTTCGGCACGGGGCCGTTTTTTCTGTCAATGACAGCGCTGACACGCTGACAACGTTATATCATCCTTGGGCCAAAAGGACGACTTCGGGAACGTCGAGAGGCTCCGCCGCGGCGGCCGAGGTGGGGCAATCCAGGGTTCTGTCAGCGGTGTGAGCGCATCCCTTGACGCTCATTTGATCATGCACCCGCTCATCGATACTTCGCTATTCATTACGTCCTTGCAGGTTGATAAACACCGTCACATCCTCACTTCTCTCGTTGGCAGCGGCTAGATCGACGTGGCCATCGTCGTTGAAATCTCCAACGGCAATCGATCTTGTGTATTTACCTGCCGAAAATCGTCGTGCTTCGCCAAACTCTCGCCCGCCTTTTCCCAAAAAGATGGTGATATCGCCCCGCCGAATGTTGGCCATTGCCAAGTCCAGAAATCCATCACCGTCGAAGTCCCCTGTCTCAAGGGCCGAAGGTGTGCCGAATCCTCCCTTGGAGATCCCGGGCACCCCCCTGGAGAGCGGCTGGCCCTCCTGAAACGTTCCGTCACCGTTGCCGAAAAACAGAGAGCCAACAGCTCCGGGTCCCCCGTTGGCCACGACAAAATCGAGCGCCCCGTCACTGTTAAAGTCTCCAGCCGTCACAACCAATGGCCGAGAACCGACCGATAATTGCACTTGCTCCATCAGCACTCCATCGGAAGTGCCCAAATACACCAATACATTCCCACTGTCTTCGTTGACAATGGCAACATCCGAAAAACCATCAGCATTGAAGTCGCCGGCAGTGACAGACCTCGGTCGTTGGCCGGCCGAAAACGACTCATGCTCCTGAAACAGGCCGTCGCCGTCGTTTAGGAGTAGCGAGAGGTCGTCTGAGCCGATATTGGCAGACACCAAATCGATCGCTCCGTCATCATTGAAGTCTCCGGACCTTATGGAGATCGGGTGATCGCCAGCCGGATAACGAACCTGATCCTCAAAGCCGCCATCGCCCCGGCCGATCAACACGGATGCATCGTTGCTCCCACCATTGGCAACGGCCAAGTCAACAGCGCCATCCCCGTTAAAATCCCCCGTCGTCACGTCTTGAGGGAAGTCGCCGACCGGAAAACGCTGATGTTCTTTGAAAGTGCCGTCCCCCCTTCCCAATCGGATCACCAACTCACCCCTTCCTCGGTGCAAAGCGGCAAGATCAATGACCTGATCGCCATCGAAATTCCCGCTCGCCAGCGCGCCGGGGCGACCACCCGTCGAAAACCGTGACGGCAGATTGAAGTGGCCGCTGTTGTCGCCCAAGAGGAGTCGAACATCGTCATTCCCGCCGGTGCCGACGACCAAGTCGAGAGAGCCGTTGCCATCGAAATCGCCAGCCCCCACTGAATCCGAAGTCGGCAAAGAAATATCGCTCTTACCCGTCGAAACCCGCGAGGCGTTGTCCAGACTACTGTCGGCTCTACCCAATAGAAGCGTCACGCCATAGACTTCATCATTGACAACGGCAAGGTCGTCCAGATTGTCATCATTAAACTCCCCAGCGATGAGGACACCGTTCCTTTCGCCGACTGAAAACTCCTCCTGCTCGCGAAAGGAGCCATCACCTCTACCCTCTAACACCGATACATCGGTTCCGCTATTCCCTCCCGCTGCTATATCCAAATAACCGTCCCCGTTAAAATCGCCGACCGTGAGCGAATTCGAGCCCTCGGCAACCGGAAATCGTCTCTCCTCTTGAAAACTGCCTTCACCATCTCCTAGCAATACAGAAACATCGTTGCTTTCTTCATTCGCACTGGCAATGTCGCCGACACCATCACTGTTGAAGTCCGCAATTCTGACCGACGTCGGCCCCACTCCAACGGAGAATGATTCCGGGGCCTCAAAGGTGCCATCGCCTCTGCCTAGGATCACAGATACGCTCTCGCCCGGCTCGCCGATCCCCGCTCCCGTGGCCGTTACCAAGTCCAGTATCCCATCGGCATTGACGTCACCCGCTCTCAAGGATCGTGGATCCTGACCCACCGGATATTGCCGATCGTCGCCAGGATATTGCTGATCGTCGCCAAAAGTGCCGTCTCCGTTGCCGATCAACACCGAAATCCGATCCGGGTCGGTGCTCCCCGCAATGTCGGGAATGCCATCACCATTGAAGTCTCCTGAAGTGATCACAAACGGCGTAGCACCGTGCACGGGTATCAATTTCGGCTTCCCGAGGGTTCCATCGCCATTTCCCAAAAGCACAGCGATAAAATCGGCTCCAAAGTTTGCCGTGGCCACATCAGCGTGGCCATCATCGTTAAAGTCGTTCACAGTCACTGCCGTCGCGTGCTGCACCGGAAATATTTCCCCCCAATAGAGAAGGCCATCGCGACTGCCTGTCGACCGGAAGAACCTTTTTTGAGCCTCCTCGGGCGAAAACGTCGCCGGACTCCCCTGAGTAACCTCATACCACTCTCCTCCCAATGCCGTTGCGGTAAGTAGCACCCGCTCGGTATTCCATTCAATCGCGACGCTGTTTTGACCATCGTCGCCGTGGTCATGCCGGATCGCCAGCCCCGATTGCTTTTCGGCCGCCGCAAGTCGGTCTGACCCTATCGCCGCCACGGCAAGAAAACCGAGGGCCATCATGGCGGGCAGCATGTTTAAGTGTTTGCCTCGGAGCTTGGGGTATTGGATACGCATAAAGTCCTTTTTTCGGATGACATAAAACCTATCAATCCTTCACGGAACGTGTCCAGCATGTAACGAAACGGGAAGTGGAGATACCTCAGCGTCTCGACCTGACCATTGCCATTTATACGACCCGGCAGTTCGAGTTCATTGCCCAGCCCGATTGGTTTTCAGAAAAATGGCGGTCACCGACGAAGGACGACATTCCGGGATTGATCAAGGCGTTAAAGAGTGAAAACCGAACCATACGGTGGAATGCGGTTGTGGCTTTGAGGGAGCTGGGTGCTCGGACCAGGGAAGCGGTGCCGATTCTTCTCAAAAGGTCCGTCAGACGACGGTTTACACGCTTCGGGATATCGGGCCGCCGGCCGCGCAGGCGACGGAAGAGCTGATACGGCTCCTGGACGATCCCGCGAAGTTTATCCCCGGAGCCGCCGCG
>JAHEOI010000130.1 GCA_018610125.1 Verrucomicrobiota bacterium | reverse complement strand
GGGCGTTCTCAGAAGAAGCTTCGTTTTTGCCCGCTCCGGGGTACTCAGCCAAGGCCTCCGGCACGAACCGCTTTTGGAGTTCCAGCGCGGTTTTGCGGATGTCGGAGCCGCTGTCGGGATCGAGCCCCTCCATCCGGCAGGCAAAGTCAATGACGTTGCCCTTGGCGCCGCAGCCGAAGCAGCGGAAGATGCCCTTCTTGACGTTGACCGAGAAGGACGGCGAGTTTCGTTTCCCTTGATGGGTGGGAAGCGGGCAGTAGCCGTGATACTGATCGCCCTTCTCGCGCAGCTCCACTTGGTAATGGGAAAGAACCGTCCGAAAGTCGAGCTTGCCGCGAAGCTCTTTGAAGTCGATCCACTGTGCCATAGACATACCTCCGTTGGTTTGAAGGTTGAACAATTAAAGGAAGGTCCGGCGTTAGTGAATCAAACTTGTCGTCACTTGGCAAGCGGGACGGCGAGTGTCCTCAGAGGGACTGATCCTCAACCCAGTGATCGACCGCGTTTCGAAGACGGCGCTTAAGCGCCGGATCGCCGTTTAGCTCCTTCTTGAGCTTATCTTTCTCGCGATTGGCCACCCGATGGACAGCGGTCTGCCAGCCGAGCTTCTTCTCGAGATCCTGCTGGGCGCGCTCCTCCGTCGTGCGCTCCCGCGTGCCCTGTTCCTTGGTAAGCTGGGCCTTTTCCTTGGCCAATTCGCGATTGAGCTTGGTGACCTGGATCTCCTCCTGCCTGCGCTCCCGTTCCTTTCGGAGCCGCGCCAAAACCTCCTCGTCGGTTTCCTCCGGAGCGCCCGGGAGGAATTTCTGTGCCGGATGGTAATCCTCGGTGTCGGTGTTTCCGAGCGGCAGGAGCGCCTGACAATGCGCGTGGGGGCACTGGAGCGTCTTCGGCGGCTGCTTACACCGTTTACAACGATTTAAGAAGGTATAAAAGACCTTTTCAAACCAGGTGCGTCCGTTGACGGTCTCGCACGCCCGGCCGCAGACCCACTCCATGTGGCTCGAGATATATTTCCCGCAATGCGGACAGAACAGCCGAATCGGGATCGTAAGAAAGAGCACGATCGCGAGACCGGTGATGGCGGCGTATCCCGCCATCACCGCCCCCTTGAAAACGGATGATTCGACTACCTCGGGAGGAAGATATTCCCCCAGAGCCGGCCACAGAAGCCCGGAGGTAAGCAGAATGAGGAGCGCTCCCCCGCACTTGTGCTTAAACCGCTGTCGCGGGAAGACCGACCAGACCGGTGTTTCGGTTTCTGTCTCCTCCGTAGCCACGCGTTATCTCCCGATCCAGCGGTTTATCTTGTCCTCGATCACCTCCCGCCTGGCCGCGTACTTCTCCCGCGAACGTCGGATAAGCGTCTCCTTGCGCCCGTGGCGTGTGCCCACCGGCGGCAGGGTCTCGGCCAGGAAGGGCTCTGTATGCTCGCCGCGATCCATCAACTTGGCGCAGACGTGGTGATTCTTTAGCTCGGTAAACGTGGAAGGATTATATGCACGGTTGAGCTCGCGGGCAAGAATGTCCGCGTCCCGGGTGCCCACGCGGAAGGAGACGATGGAGCCGACGTTGCCGAAGATCGCCTCCCGCACGCCCCGCTCCAGTTGGTCGAGGTATTGGTGGGAGAGCACCAGCGAGAGCCGGTACTTGCGGGCTTCGGAAAGCATGGAGGCAAGCGAGGAACTGGCGATCATGTTCTGAAACTCGTCCACGACCAAGGTATGATCGACCCGCTCTGCTTCCGGGGTGTTTACGCGTGACATGGCTGCAAGCTGGAACTGGGTCACGAGGATCGCTCCCAGAAGGCTTGCGGCCTCCTCTCCAAGCGCGCCCTTGGAGAGGTTGGCAATGAGGATCCGGCGGTCACCCATCATAAATCCGGGATCGAAGGCGCTTTTAACTTGGCCGATGATGTTGCGCAGGGGCGCGGCCATAAGGAGCTGGCCAACCTTGTTCTGGATCGGGGCGATGGCTTCCCTGCGAAAGGCGGCGTCGTAGCGCTCGAACTCATCCAGCCAGAAGGAGCGGACTATGGGATCGGTAACCTGCTTTACGATCCAGCGCCGGTAGCGCTCGTCCGAAAGCATCCGCTGCACTCCGAGGAGACTGACGTTCTCGCACTCTAAGAGAGCGCTCAACGCGTTGGAGAGGATGTACTCCAGGCGCGGTCCCCAGGAGTCCCGCCAAATGCCTTTGAGAGCGCTTAAAACGCCTGAGACAGCCAAGTGTCGCCGCTCGCGCGGCACCGTCTGGAGCAGGTTGAGCCCCATCGGATAGGCCTGATCGGCGGGATTGAAGTAGACAAGGTCTTCGGTGCGCCGGGAGGGGATGTAGTCGAGGATCTCCTCGGCCAGGTCGCCGTGGGGATCGATGAACGAGATCCCCTTGCCTGCCTCGATGTCCTGCAGGATGAGGTTCCGGAGCATCGTCGACTTCCCCACGCCGGTCTGGCCGACGGTATACAAATGCTGCCTTCGGTCCGCCTGACGCAGACCGAAGGGCTTTTTCTCATCCCACACCCGGCGCACGCCGAGGTAGGTGACGTCTTTCTCTTCCCTACCGCCCATACAAGCCCCTACTCCGCACGCAGCGAAGCCAGCGCTGCGGAAAGGTGTCTTGAGATCCCCTGGCCAATCGATCTCGAGGGCCTTTTGGCGACATCCGGTGTGATTGCCGAGCCGCCACGGTAATAGGGGCGTGTGTGGGAACTACGGGAAGATCCTTCCTCCCGTGTCCGAGAGGCATTGTATCGCGAAGGGGGCGGTTGAGCGAAATCCACACCCATAGGCATGCGGGAAGATCCCCAGGGAGGATCGTGGGGATATCGGCGACGTAGTAACCTGTTGGTGGCGGAAAATATAAGGGTTTTATTGTATTGCTGTGCTCGCGCTATCTTTGGACAATGGGCGATATGCCGGAAGGACACCGGGAAGTCGAGGTGGATGAATGGGGTGTATCGCTCGTCGATCGAGCGACCGAGCACGTGATCGCTTCCATGTCCTGGCCTGAGCTTGAGGAAATCGTCCAGCGCTCGCTGCCCGCCTTTTTCGAGGAGCGCCCTTTTGTGGAAAAAGGCCGTGTGAGCTAGAATGGGGATAACCCAAAAGGGTGGCCGAACACCGTCCGTACGGCGGGTGCCCGGCTCCTCGGGCCGGGATAGGCTCCTCCCTCTTTCATGAGGGTACAACCGGCGCTCCGAAAGGGGTGCCGGTTTTTTGCGCACTCAAAAGACGAGAGTGCAGGCATTCTGCGGCGACCCCTCCCCTTTGACACCGCTTGGCTGTCACCGGCGGCTTGTTTCTCTTTGTTCCCTTTGGTACACTGGTATCATTATGACGATCACTCTCCCTCCCCACATTGAGAAAATGGTTGAGGAGAAGCTCAAGAGCGGACGCTACACCTCCGCCGCGGAGATGGTGACGGCGGCTCTTGAGGTGCTGGATCGGCATGAACGGATAAGAG
>JAHEOI010000129.1 GCA_018610125.1 Verrucomicrobiota bacterium | reverse complement strand
CCTTCGAGGGCTGGTGTTCTGAAGGGCGTCCGCCCTTGCGATATTCGAGGGTGTCAGCGGGGGGCAAGACAACATGGGCCAGCCAATTTTTGGCTACGCGAAAGGGATCCGAGATCGTGGAGGGACACTTGATGGTTGATCATGTGCATGCGCTGATATCGATCCCGCCGAAGTATGCGGGCTCGCAAGTAGTGGGATTTATCAAGGGCAAGAGTGCGATTCCCATCGCGCGAGTCTACGCAGGACGGCGGCGCAATTTTGTGGGTCAGCACTTTTGGGCAAGAGGCTACCGGGTGTCGACGGTAGGCAAGAACGAGGGGGCTGTGCGCCGTTACATCCAAGAGCAGGAGAAAGAAGACCGACGCCTCGATCAAACTGAGATGTTTGACGCTTCGAGCGCCTAACGGTAACAACCAACCGCTTTGAGCGGCTCACGCTAACTCAAGCCTCCGGCTTTGCCGGAGGTTGCTGACCGTCGGATGGGATGGGTCCTCGATATCGACTGTCACAGCCCCTTACGATCAACGGATCGCCTACACCTAAGATTCAATCCATTAATTGAACGTTGTACTGGCGTGGTCCGGGCGTGTAATCCGAGAAGAGATGGTCGCGAAGCGGCTTTGGTGTATAGATGAACACGTATCGATCCCATGGGTTAAACAGGATCGCCTCTTCCCGTTTATCTCCGCATACGTTCGCCGGGATCACATGGTACCAAGCCATTGTTCGGTTTGCATCTGTAGGTCCCACCAGATCGGGTAACTCCGGCATGGTCGCAACGCGCCGGCCTTTCGGAGTCCAAAGACTGGACCCGTTGACCAACATTGCCGGGCGCCCTGAACCCTCCCAATAGACAGCATCGAGACCTGTATTGTTGGGTGTTGGATTAATATCAAACTTTCGGATCACCCTTCCGTCGTTGCTAACGAGCATGACGCTTGGGCGGTGACCATTGTAACGGAGCATCATTTCAGGCCCGGGCAGCCGTGAGCTGAAGTCAGCTACACGAACCTCTTGTCCGTGCGGCACCAGTTCCTTGCCGAGCTTGATAATCGGTTCTCCTTTGCTGTTCAGAACCTGTCCCCAACCAGAGGCAATTAATCTTGTCTTGCCTTCATCCCATTCGCGGACCGCAACAGAGTCCATTTGATGCGCCATGATCTGATACCAGATCCGCTCTCCCGTATCGTCAATGAGTACATGGCCGCCGTAGACTTCGTCTGCCTCATCCCCGTCGACATCGCCCACTGCAGGAATATAGGAGCAGTGCTCAAACCGATCGTGCTCGGGCACGCGATGAGACCACAAAACATTCAGCTCATTGTCAAATGCGAGGTAGGTGTATCCGAGCTTAATCACGAAATCCTGCGGCTGTTGTCTACCCCTTAGATTGGCGATCACAATTCGTTGGTGGGCCCAGTTACCATGGGTTCCGGCCTCGCTCGTATCCCAAGCCGTCAGCGCCTTAGGCCTCGCTTGCTTCTCTATGCTTCCATTTAACCCGTTTCGCACCTGGAGCGCGATATTCGCGAAACTCCCTCGACCGGCGGAACGCTCGCGATCGACAAACAAGGAGATCACCTCACTCCGGCCATCGGCATCAATGTCATGGATCGCCACCGACCCAGGGCGGGTAGGCTGACTGCCGCCTTTGCCATGATGCCAAAGGGACTTACCCTTTCCTGAAAAAGCGCCTACGAAGCAAGGCTTTATTCCAAGCGGCTCGGTATTTCTGAAAACGACGAAATCGGCTCGTCCGTTTCCAGTCAGGTCCCCCATCCTGATATCGCCGCCATACAAGTGGCCCCCTGCGTTGGCGGGCGCACGTTGGAGTAGACGCCGCGGAATTTTGACTTTCCGATATAGTTTCGGCTTTGCCACCGTGGCCTCTCCAGTTTCACTCTCTCCCTCTCCCAGGAGGAATACCGCGACTATTCCCGTCCAAACGCTTAAAAGGAACCTTGACCTCGTCTTCATTGAACGAGCCTAAAATACTTTTGGGAACCTTTGATGGTGACACGATGTGGACTTGTGGCATCAGGGAGGTTTTGCCAGGGCCCTTCGAGACTGATCGCGGACTGCAACGTCGCGTCCGTTGACCAGGTGAGGATGACTTTGTCGTCCTCACGCTGGATCTGGACGGTTGGCTGAGCCTTATCCGACGGCATAACCAGCGGGCTTTCAACCGTTATTTCAGGCAATCCTTCCGCCTTAATAAGCACATAGTCGACTTCGAAATTGGCGAGGCCGCCGTTGCTTGAGGCTGTGATTCCGGCGAAGCCGGTTCGGCCTTCGCGAGACCAATTCATCTCCCACTCTTCGGGCTCGGCTTCCGTGCCGTTTGCCCGCCATACTTTCGCGTGGATATTGTTGCCGTCGCTCGGGGTGCTATTGTCTTGTCGTAACCGAAGCCAATACCAACTGTCATTCTTCCAATCGATGTCGACGCCGGGTGGCCCCCACGCGCGGTTATCGTCAAGCAGCTTGAATTGCCGCCCTTCCACGCCGTCTTGATCGAAATCGCGAAAGAAGAGATTAATACCTTGGCTGTTGCTTGAGCTCACTCCGACTCCCACCCCGGCCCTCGCCAAATCCGTGGTGCCGAACTCGTTCACCCGTATCCGGGCCAGAATCTCCTGTTTACTTTGATTGTATTCACTTCCCTCGTAGAGGAGGTGATTCGGGTTGCCGTTAGCCGACTCGACCTTGAGGCGGCCCCCTTCCTGAGTGTAAACGTCACCACCAGGACCGCGGGGCACCCAACCTGTATCTCTTGTCCCTTTGAAATCATCCTGAAAGCCATTGACTTGACTCCCGATTTCACTCGGCTGCTTGTCGCCTTTAGCGAGACTCGGAAAGTTGCCTGTCATAAACTCCCACTGCCTGCGAACCCTCTGGTCCGGCCCTGATTCCCTAGCAAAGCTTACAACCACCTTATGAGCGGCTTCTGCCTTCAATAATTGCTTCGGCGATAGCAGCATTTCGATTCCGGCAGTCAGATCCGAGAGGTCGGCTTCGCTAGTGAGCTCATCGCCGTTGAGGGTGATCTTGAGACTCTCTTGTGCAATTTCGGTACCGTTTTCAACAAGAACGGCTTTTATTGTGGGCCTGCGCGTCACCGATTTTGCCCCCGGCGTTGGTTTGACCGTGCTAAGATACGGTTGGGCCGCGGTATCCGGGTCAGCCGGAACAAGCGTGTAAAAATTCGGCCGAAATCCACTGCTTAACGCAGTGACCCGTAGCGTGCGAACTTCCCCAGGAAAATCGAGGACCACTTCGTTCCCAAAAGGGTCGGTCAACGGCAGAAATTGATACGGATTCCCGTTTGGACTCTCTTCAAGTCGAAACTTCCCGACGGGGAGGGTCTGTTGCTCGGGTTGAGTCGGGTCACTGGTCACCAAATCCAATCTCGCCTGAAAAGGCTGACTCATGGCGCGTACGAACACCTGGAAGTTTCCTTCCGGATACGTTCTCGTATAATTAAGCCATTCCCCCGCTACCACGGCAGTAACGTCAAAATCATCGATATTGGAATCCTTCTCTTTGGCCTCCCGGAACTTTTGCCGAAGGAAGTCGCCGGTGGGTGACGTTCCCACTGCCTCATCACTCTCTAAGGCATTCGGGTCGGACGAAAATCGGTAAAAGTGATCGCCGGACTTATTGATATCAAACTCATCGACTTTCGGGACGCCGATTTTATCGAAGTAGCTGTTTGGCTCTCCGCCAAGCTTGGCTGATAATACGGGATCATCAATAAATTTACCGTCCCCAAAATTAAAGTCCTCAGCTTCAAAAATAAAGTTTTCCCTGTTAAACGTTGCGAACCGAAAGCGTTTGCTCGACATGAGCCCTTGGGAATCCTGGACAACGATTTTTGCCTTAAACGACTGATTTTGCATTAAGCCGGTGAGGCGGACGTCGCGGTTACCTGAAGAGCCCGTGACTTCGAGGTCGCCGGAGCGGTCCTCGCCATTCAACGTCACTTGAATATCCTCTTGGTGAACCTTATTGGCCTCGGATGTAACGGTAAACGTTATCCCTTGATCGGCGGGTGCAAACGGCACGTTCTCAGCGGGTTTCAGATTGCTAATGACCGGGGGTTTGGGTGGAATGGCCGGCGGCTCGACTGTAATCTCGGGCAACCCTTCGGCCTTGAGTAAGAAATAATCGCACTCGAATGTCGCTTCCGCGGAGAGAGAGCCGGCAGTGAGCCCTGCCAAACCCGCGCGAGCTCCCCTAGCCGGAACGTCTTAACTTGGTAAATGTCATTCGCGTTTCCGGTATTGGCCACTATCCAGTTGGAATTCAACTCGGATCCTTCAAATTTGTCTTGGAACCCATTTACCGTCGTGCCGGCCTCCTCTGGCTGGCCGAAGGCTGAACCTGAAAGGAAACAAATGGCACCTGCCATGACGGGGGCGCCAATCTGTCTGCAGTGTCGAAAGCGATAAAAAGTAGTCGTATATTTCATAAAACCGAGTCTCGTTATTAAGCTTCTCACCTGTTTCGCGCTAACCCCTAGCTTATTTCCCTGAATCTCCCCGACGGAGGTTTCGTCGATGTTCCTCCGCCAGGCTCGATGTGTGTCGTGATAGCCAAGCCATATCCGCGTTGAATGGCGAAGGGACATTCAGTTCCAGGTTGTTGTCGTAATCGACCGGGGGTTTTGTGCGCGGGTCTTGCCATTCATGAATTTCGGCGTGACCGTCGGCAAAGGCGATCCCTCCGGCCCCGTTGTGGTAGCTTGCCGGGAAATCCACAATGCGGGTTTTGGCCCCGCTGGTCACCATCCTGTTTCCAAAGCCGCCGGCGTTGATGCTGTCCGGATGCTCATCCATCAGTATCCATAGCTCACTGGGGGGCGGATCGATAATTTCGGATTGCCTACTAAACACCTTAAACGGCGGCTGAGGGAGCCACTGCCCCGATAAAGGACCTCCCAACGCTTGGCTCATTGCCATGCTTCGTACTCGCGGAATACGCCTGGTCCGTCTCCCACCCTGCACTTCAACGGTCACGGCACTGTTGTCCGCCGGGCATTTGTAGACTTCGGGTTGATCGAGATAAGGTCCGAACGCAGGGCCGTTCGGCCCTGGGGTATCATCAATCAGGAGGTTGACGTTTGTATTGGCCGGATTATTTGGGTCGAAATCAAGCCATCCTTGAACCCATGAATACTTTTCGGTGGTTCGATTCCCTGCCCTTGTGAGGAGACCGTTGTGATCGTGCGCATACATCTGCCAAGCCAGCGTCAATTGCTTCAAATTACTGACGCATTTGATGTTCTCGGCCTTTTGCTTGGCGACATTCAAGGCCGGTAGAAGAAGAGACGCCAAGATCGCGATGATCGCAATGACGACTAAGAGCTCGATCAGCGTAAACGCTCTTACCTTCCGATGATTGCTCTGCAGGCGGCGGCTTCGTGACATAATCAAACGCAGCATGCGTTGGTTTCACTCGAGAATAACTGGTTTCATGTTACAAAGGGTAGCTCCCGCCGTCAAGCCGTAACCCGGCCAATCATTGACCGGCGTTCGGATAGCTCTCGATGGATTTCCCGCACCGGGCTCTCGGCATGCCTTCCGCGTTGGAGGGTAGAAGCAAAGGATAAAAACGCCAATTATGGTTGACGGTTGGCTGATTGGGATGGTCTAATCAACTGATTCCATGATACGTGACTGGCTCGTCCGGCCCTCTGCTCCTGTCGACTGAATGAGGGCTGAGACAGAGGAGTATATCGATAAACAGATTAGGAGAAACCTATGAAACGTTTCAACGTTGCGTACCCGACCCCAATTCGCGGTTTTAAAAGGTTCGACGGCTTCACTTTGATCGAGCTCCTGGTTGTCATTGCCATCATTGCCATCTTGGCGTCGATGTTACTACCGGCTTTAAGTCAGGCGAAACAAAAGGGAAAGGCGATCAAATGCGTTTCGAACCTTAAACAGCTCGGTTTGGCTCAAAAAATGTACACGAATTCGAATGGAATGTTTCCTTTTGAGTCGCCGAGCGAGGACTACCTATGGCTTGGGCAGCTAATCAAGAATTACTCAGAGGTGGACGAAGTGCGTGTTTGTCCGGTGGCGCCGCCTGATCCTACCAAGCTCGGCACTCAAGGGACGGCCACGAGAGCATGGTCTAATAAGGGCATCAATGAGCGAACCGGCGAGCCATGGAAAGGGAGCTATGGATTGAACGGTTGGATGTACGCCGGAGAATGGCCACAAAGCTGGGTAACACAGCACGGCATGGCCCATGATCTGGCGTTTTACAAGGAGAGTGATGTCCAAGAGCCTTCAAAAACCCCTGTTTTCTGCGATGCCATGTGGCGTAATCAATGGCCTATGCGGCATCAAGAGCCGGCCGATAACTTGGCGAAGGGCAGCACCAAAAATGCGGGCTTCTCCCGCATAACGTTGACACGGCACGGAAGTGTCTCTCCGGGGAAGGAATTCGAACCCAAAAGCAAAGAGCAAGAAATGCCGGGCGCTATTAATGTGGTCTTTACCGATGGACACGTCGAACCGGTGAAACTGAATAGGTTGTGGTCGTTGGAGTGGCATCAGGAATACGGGGCAAAGAGAGGAGCCGGTAAGACGCGACGTTAAGTAAGGGATGCGATAGAAAGAAAAGGCTCACAAACGGAAAAGGAAGAGGGTTGTATGAAGGGATGTGTGACAATGGTGCGAGTGGCTCGGGGGGTGATCGCGTGTGGCGTTTTAGGATGGGCAGTACAGGGGGGTGCTCAGGAAATTACGATTGATAGCGATCGGGATGGCTGGAGTGACAAAAGCGAACGGGAGCTTGGGACCGATCCATTTGATTCGGATAGCCTACCGCAGGCAGAGGAGTGGACAGCGGAAGTTAGTGAATCTTCACCGAGCTATTGGTATCGATTTGAACAAAGCGATCCGGAGGCGGCGATTCCCAACGAGGGATCGGTCGATACCGAGGCCGTTTATGGACTTGGGGTTGTCGCCGAAAACCTTGGCGAGCCGAGCGCCGATGGCGACCTCGGCAACGCGGTTGAGCTGACCGGCCCAACGGCTGGGGCGAACACCGATAAGCTGATCGATTTGGCCGCCGATCCTATTCCGGCTTTGACTGCGCTTCGCGACGATCCCCTTGAACCGAAAACGACGTCAGTGGAGTATTGGATCAAAACAACGCAAAGTGGAAGTGCCGGCGACAACATCGCCGAAAGTCCGGCGGTGCTGGCCAATCGAGATCTTAATGGAGACAGGAACGCGCACATCTATTGGGGCTGGATTAATGGCGAAGGTGACTTCGGGTTTAGCACTTCAAATATCCGGGAGCTGTTTGCCGAGCGCGATGGTGGCATCGAAGTCACGGACGGAGTGTGGCATCACGTGATCATGATAAAGAAGTGGCGGGTTGAGGAGCCCAGCCAATCCAAGATGATCATTGATGGAGGCGATCTGGCAGGTGGGGCGACCGTTACTGCCGAAACGCCTTCCGGAGAGCCGAGCTACCAAGTCTCGGATACGACCATCCGGTTTTTGGGCTTCCAAGAAAACGGCGTCGGTGACGATGTCCAATTTATCGGGCAAATTGATGAACTTGCTATTTATGACCGTGCTCTCTCGGCAAGCGAAGCGCGCCTCCATTTTCTCGCCGGTACTTCCGACTCGGATGGGGATGGCATGCCCGATCGCTGGGATATGGTACATGACTTGGATCCGGAGTCAAATGACGCGGATGCGGACTCGGACGGGGATGGATTGTCCAACCTTGCGGAGTACCAACGGGGAACCGATCCTCAAGCCGGCGATACCGATGGGGATGGCTTAAGTGATCTCGTCGAGACCGATACAGGCACTTTTAAGAGCACTGATGATACAGGGACGAGTCCAAACAGCGCAGACAGCGATCAAGATGGACTCTCCGACTCCGTCGAGACAGGCACCGGTGAGTTCCTCGGCTTGGAGCAGACCGGCACAAATCCGAATGGGGCCAACGACGGGGACATTGACGAGGATGGCTTCCTTGACAAAACCGAGATCAGCCTGGGAACGAGTCCCTTTGACTCCGAAGCAGTGCCGGCTGAACGGGGTAGGATGAATTTATTGGCAGTCTGGGAGTTTAATGAAACGAGTAACGGGTCCGAGGTGGTAGATCAAGTCAACGGGCTTGTCGGCCAGTTTGAAAATGGCGCGGCATTGACCGATGACAGTCCCGGTGGGGAATCGGCCGATAAGAGCCTTGATCTAGGCGAGGAGGTTGGAACGCAACGGTTCCACGTCGAGAATGGTGGATTTTTAAACGTCCTCGCAACGTTGGATCAATTGACGGTTTCCTTCTGGCAAAAGTGGAATACCGACATTGCCGACACCAGCAGCACAGCCTTCTCAATGAGACTTGTGCCGTCAGCAGGCGGCGATCCCGACAAGGGCGTTCTGGGTCACAATCCTTGGGGAGATGGAGTGATCTACTTCGATACGGCTGGCGGCTCCGACCCTGGTCAACGGATCAGTAAACCGATTAGTGAATTCGAGAATGCCGAAGGTCCGGAGTTCTTTCAGGAATGGCACCATTTTACATTTGTCAAAGATGGACCAATTAAGCAGGTCTGGATTGATGGCCAGAAGTTCTTGGAGGGCGAAGATGCCGATCCGTTATTGGCACCGTTTGATGATCTTTACATCGGTCGGGCCGGAGAAAGAACGAGCATTAATGGTTCCATTGACGATTTCAGCGTGTTTGCCAGCTCGTTAGAAGGATTTCAGATCTCGGCATTGGCGGATGGGATGTCGGCTCAGGAGTTGGACGACCTTCCGGATTCAGACGGCGATGGGTTGGCCGACCGGCTTGAAGATAGCATCGGATTTGACAAGGACGACCCTAGCGATGGAAAGAGCGATCCGGATGGCGATGGCTTGGCAACGGCCAAGGAGGTGCAATTGGGAACGGACTTTGAAAAGGCCGACACCGATGGCGACGGATTGCCGGATACCGTCGAAACCGATACCGGGAACTTCGCCGGCGCGAAAGATACCGGAACAGACCCGAACCACCCAGACACTGACGACGACGGACTGTGGGATAATGTTGAAACGGCTACCGGCGAGTTTGTTGATGCCGACGATACAGGGAGTAACCCGCATCAGCGCGACACCGATGGCGATGGCTTTTCGGATGCCGCAGAGGTGCAACTGGAAGCGAGCCCGGTTGATTCCGAACAAGGCCCGATCGCGAAGAACAAGGCCAATCTTCTGGCGATGTGGGACTTCAATGAGGTAAGCAACGGGAACATGGTTGAGGACGAAGTGCATGGGTTCGTGGGCCGGCTTGAACAAGGGGCAACACTGGCTGACGATAGCCCGTCCGGTGAGTCCGGTGATAAAAGTCTCGACTTGGGTCAGGAAGCGGGCCCCCAAAAGGTCCGGGTTTCGAAGGCAGCTTTCTTACAACCAATGGGGGATGTCGATAAGATGACCGTCTCATTCTGGCAAAAGTGGAGCACCGAAATCATTAACAGCACCACCTTCTGGTTCGTGGCTCCCTCTGTCGGTCGCGGTGCCAGTACTCATAATCCGTGGGGCAACGGATCCGTGTTCTTTGACACGGCGGGTTGCTGCGGCCCGACGCAGCGGATCTCAAAGCGATTGCCGAATTCGAGGGCGCTGACAGTCCGGCCTTCTTTGAAGAGTGGCACCATTTTGCATTTTTGAAGGATGGGCCAACCAAACAGGTGTGGATTGATGGAAAGAAGTTTATGGAAGGCGAAAATCCGGCCTCCTTGCCTACCGACTTCACCGAGTTGTTTGTGGGTAGATCCGGTGATAATACAAGCATCAATGGTTTCATCGATGAGTTCGGCGTGTTTGCCGGCGCGTTACAGGAGTTTGAGATTAAAGCCCTTGCAGATGGCGCCTCCGCTCTCCAAATCAAGCAGGGGACCCTTCCCGACAGCGATGGTGATGGAATGCCGGACGCCTACGAAACGGAGTTCGGACTCGACTCCTCGGCCGACGACGCGGAACAGGATGCCGATGACGATGGACTCGCCAATCTTGCCGAGTTTGAAAAGGGCACCCATCCCAAAATGGCGGATACCGACGGAGATGGTCTTGATGATGGGCTGGAAACGGGCACTGGTGAATTTGTCGGTCCCGAGGATACCGGAACGGACCCGACCAAGGCAGACAGCGATGGCGATGGACTGGCCGACGGCGTCGAAACCGCTACCGGTGAATTTGTCGGCGAAAACGACACCGGCACAGATCCCAACAACTCGGACACCGATGGTGACGGGCTCGCCGATGGGGTGGAAACCGGGACCGACACCTTTGTAAGTCTTGATAACACCGGCAGTAACCCGGTGAAGGCCGACACCGATGGCGATGGTGTCGCCGATAAAGAGGAGCTCCTGGCAAGATTCGATCCCAATTTTCCCGAAAGCAAACCTCAAGTGGAAGCGAAGCCCGATCCCCAATTTACCGATATCAAGATTCAAGGGGATAAACTCGTTATTGAATGGACAAGCGGGACGCTGCAAGCTGCGGAAAAGGTGGCCGGGCCGTATGAGGACATGTCCGATGCGAGGAGCCCCCAAAGCATCCCCCTGAAAGATGACATGCGCTTTTTCCGGTTAAAGGAGTAACGCCGCGGTTGGGCTTCCCGGCCTTAAAGGCCTGCTCGACCAGCGGGCAGGGTAATCCTCCCGGTGAGGGAGTGAGCTTTTGGTTTGGCAGTAGGAAACAATGCCATGCTGATCTCTCCTAATGTGGATGAACCGCCGTCTGGGCTGTCTGCGGCTGTTGGGGACTGGTTCTTAGCCAGTTGACAGGTTGAGGGGAGGAGGGCCCTCCGGCCATTTCATAGTCTCAACTGCCTGGCTAATTGGTGCCATGAACCGGACAGAGCGAGTCGGCACTCTGAGGTTTTGCCTCCACCTTCTACCCCGGGACGGACCAAGGCAGACGAAGCTTCAGTCGTAGTACGTTCCCTACCATTCCTATCTTCGCTGGATTGTTCATTCTTCGACTCAAGCATCTCATCTGCATCGGCGGTGACAATGGTCGAGTGGATGAGTCTCAATTGGCATCTCGAGAGATTCAGGCGGCTGACGAAGAAAAGCTTTCCCGGCAACCGCCGCCCGGAAAGCCACTGGCATGGGCGCGGTTCACGAATGGGCCGGAAACCTATCGGGATATCCCGTACTGGTGGCTCGGAAAATATAAGCTGTCGTGCGCGATAAATGTGAAGCCGGAGCCGCACCGCGCTCTCGACTTGCTATGGGGCTCCAAGAATGACCTGCGCACAGCCGTCATCTCCGTCAACGGGCATCAGGTAAGGCTCCGGCATGGCGGATACAAAGGTTTGCGCTGGGTGCGGCTGCGGCTACCGGCCAACTTGTCCGGCCCGCATTACAAGGTTGGTGTCCGGGCCGCGGGCGGCAACGAAGCATTCCTGCCCGCTGTGCGCCTGACCGATACCGGTGTAGATGACAACCAATCTGCCGACTTACCGGAAGCGAGCCGTCACCTCAAGGTCGAAACCTCGCCCGCCGAGTCTATG
>JAHEOI010000128.1 GCA_018610125.1 Verrucomicrobiota bacterium | reverse complement strand
CGGCACCCGAGCGGTTGTCCCGTATCAGCCATATTTCAAGCTGGGAGGCGACCTGCTGGATTCGGTCTTGCAAGATGAGGCTTTACCGGACAAGAGGCTGCTGGAAGTTGTGCTTTTCCGAAGCAGAGCTGCGGCCACGCAAAAGCAGATTAAAGAGCAGGGGAATCGAATCGTCAGCCGAAGCGAAACGCCGTTCGGGCCGGCTTTGGTCGTTGAGCCGCAAAAGCCGGGGCGAAAGGGGGAGCTCGTCGCTTTGGCCCAAATGAACGGGGTCCAAGGGATCGAGCCATGGCGCCGGCGTGCCCTCCTCAACGACCTCTCACGAGTTCGGGTCGGGATTTCCGCCAATACCACCAACGGTGCTTCATCGAACCATCTCGCCCTGACCGGAAAGGACATCGTGGTGAATATCAACGACAGCGGAGTCGATGCCGGTCACCCCGATTTGTCGGGACGGGTCTCGGCGCTCGATGATTCGAACCTCTCCGATAATGAAGGCCACGGTACGCATGTCGCCGGGACGATCGCCAGCAGCGGTGAGAATTCGCCTTCGGGAGAGGAAGTTCCGGGGTCGGTAAGCGAGGCTGATTTCCGCGGCATGGCTCCGGAATCGGAGCTGTTTGTACTGCCGGTCGATCTCACGACGGGCCCTTTGATTTCCGATACGTTTTTGCAGCGGGCTGCGGCGACAAACAATTTTATCAAGCGGGGAAGGACGAACGCCCTGATATCGAATAATAGCTGGGGCTTTCCGGAAGAGTTTAGTTATGACAGCTCGGCCGCCAGCTATGACGCGGCTGTGCGGGACGCATTGCCGGAGCGCCCCGGTGATCAGCCTATCATGTATGTCTTCGGGGCCGGCAATGAAGGCTTCGCCAACAATAACGGCCTCGGAGGCGAGCCCGGGAGCATTATCTCTCCGGGTACAGCAAAAAACGTCATTACCGTCGGGGCGCTGGAGCAGTTTCGGAATATTACCAACCAAGTGGTTGTCACCAACGAGACGGAGACTGTGTCGACGAATCGCCCGTTTGCCGCTAAAACGGACAGTCGGAATCAGGTGCTTGCTTCCTCGAGTCGTGGGAATGTCGGTCTGGGGATTGAGGGGCGGTTCGGTCGGTTTAAGCCCGATGTTGTGGCCCCCGGATCGTTTGTTGTGTCGACCCGGTCTGAAGGGTGGGATCACCCCACGAGCGTCCAGCAGCCGACTGTCAACAACATTGAAGACCAGACGGTGGAACCGGGCGACCGCTTGCGCCACCAAATCTTTGTCCCTTCGAGTGCCACCGAGCTGACGATCGAGCTTCAGCCCAATGAAGCCTCACCGGAACCTTTTCCCGGACTCCCCATTTTCATGAAGCGCGGCAGTGTCCCAACCCTGGAGGATTTGGTCAACACCAACAACGAAGTCACCTTGCCGGGTGATCTGCCGCTCTCTTCGGGACAATGGTTTTACAGCATCGGCAACTTTGGAGAAGAGCCGGTCAGCTTCGATATTCAAACGGTCCTTATTGAGACCAACGCCGCCAAAGGGCGCTTTGAGGTCCTTAAAGACTTGAATGAAGCGATCGGCGAGGACTACCGGTATGAGAGCGGCACAAGCATGGCGACCCCGGTGGTTTCAGGGATGTTGGCCTTGATGGAAGAGTATCTTCAGGAAGAAGGCTATTCTTACAGTCCGGCCCTCTTGAAGGCATTGCTTATCAATGGGGCTCGGTCAGCCAATCGAATCTACGGCTTTGATGTGAGGAGTCGGGTCACGCACCAAGGCTGGGGAGTGCCGGGATTGGACAATTCCTTGCCGGCCCGCCCATTCGGCAACAAGAGCGCACCGGTGCAGTTTGTGAATCAAAGCCCGGAGAATGCGGTGGCAACCGGGCAAAAGAAGACATGGAATCTGGACCTCTCCCAAGCCGCTCAACAGGAAGAATTGCGCGTCACGTTGACCTGGACCGATCCGCCAGGGAACCCGAATGCCGGTGTCAAATTGGTCAACAATCTCGATCTGGTGGTGACCAATAAGGACACGGGGGAAGTCTTTTTAGGGAACCATTTCTCGGCCAATAGCGACTTTACCCTCCCGAGCGATCCCGAGACCGACGGCATGACCAATGATGTGGTCAACAATGTGGAAAATGTCTTCCTTTCCGAGCCGCTGGGAACCAACTACTCTGTGACCGTCGAGGGAGAGCGTGTCAATGTGAACGCGGTCACGGACCATCCCGACGGGGTCGTTCAAGATTTCGCCCTGGCGGTTTCGACCTCGAATGCCTCGTTGACCAATGCCGTTACCATGTCGGCCTCGCCCAAGGAGACCGACTTTGACACCGGCTTGACGGTGGTCACGAATGGGGTTCCTCTGCTGGAGCAACGCGTCGGTCCGAGCTCGCCTTTGCAAGGCGGCGAGACAGGCCTGAAAGAGCAATGGCGCTTTTATGTTTTCACCAACTCGACGGTCGAAACCGGGAGGGAGCTCTCGATCACAAACGGGACCAATGTCGCGTTTTCGACCTTTATGCCACCGAACCTATCGGAGCCGACGCGTAACGTGGATGCGGACATCGATCTTTATGTTTCCCGTAACAATCCGGCATTGACGAACCTGAATGCCACTGCAATCGAACAGGCCGTTAAATCGAAACAGCGCGGCGGAACGGAGGTGGTGACCTTTAACGATGCCGAAATCGGAGAGGTCTTTTACATCGGAGTGAAGTCCGAGGACCATCGAGGAGCGGAATTTGGCTTTGTCGCGCTTTCGACAGACCAACCATTTTCGGAAGAGGATGAAGACGGAAACCGGGTCCTGAATGGTCAACCGAGTCAGGTCACGATTCCAGACGGATCGCCCGACGATCCGAAATCGGGGTTTGTCTTTGCGATCTCCCCGGAACCGGGCACTGTCAGAAATGTGCGCGCCTCGGCAACGCTCACGCACGAATCAATCGGTGACCTCAGCGGGAACTTGAGCCACAATGGCCAATTTGTGGTCCTGCACAATCACAGGGTCAATCGGAACTTCCCGTCGGACACGCAAACCCTGATCTACGATGACAGCAACAGCGGCGAGATTGCCAGTCGGAATGTGCGAACCAGTGACGGCCCCGGAAGCCTGAATAACTTTATCGGTGGCTCGGCATCCGGGCTCTGGCTGTTCACGGTCGTGGATAATGCCTTAAACGAAGGGGGTACGGTTGACGACTTCACGGTGACGATCGAGCGAGTCCCGGAAGAGCCGACCGATGTGCGCGGGAGCGTGCTAGGAAACCGCTTTAGCTACTTTTCGGTCGATGTGCCGCGAAATGCAACCAATCTCACGGCAACCTTATCGTCCATCGACCCAAGTGCGCCGCTCGATCTTTTTGTCCGGCGGGCTCAGTTGCCCACGACGGGCCAATTTGACAAACTGGCACGGATTGAGCCGCCTGGAGGGTCGTTGGTGCTGACGCCACGGGATGTGCCACCGCTGAATCCGGGACAATACTTCGTCGGCGTATTGAATCCCAACTCATTCCGCGTCGATTTTCGCCTGACCACCGAGGTCGAGATTGACACCGAGGCTGAAGGGTTCGATCGGTTCACTTCCGGCTCGGTGAAACTAAAGGACGATGCCATCACGCGATCGATAATCGACGTGCCGAAAGACCTCCGCGTCTCCACGCTTCAGCCCGGGGTGCGGATCGATCACCCGCGTGCCTCGGATCTCGCACTGCGCCTCGAGAGTCCACAAGGCACGAGTGTCCTGCTGGCGGAAAATCGCGGCGGTACGGAGGCGGAAGGCTACGGCATCGGCACGACGAATCTATCCTACGCGACCTTCACGGATAATACGAACGTGACAACGACCTCGATCAAGGTTGCGGATCCGCCGTTCCACGTTGAGGAGTCCGCTTTGAATGTCACCAATCGCCTCCTTGTCAGCAACGGGTTTGAGGGGGCCACCGAAGGAACCGTCACAAACGGCACCTCGTTAGCGGGGTGGAGAGTGACGCAGGGGGATATCACCCTGGAAACGAGTGAAACGGGCGCTCACACCGGCACGAATTTCGTTCGGCTGAGCACCGACGACTCCACCGGCGGGATTCTTACGAATATCAACACGGTTTTGGGGAGAGACTACCTGCTAAGCTTCGCTTACCGAAGTAGCGGCTCCCGTTCGTCGACGGCCATCTACACGAACAACGTGTTGACCAAATTTGTGGCTCCCGCTACCGGCGGATGGCAAACAACCTCAGTCGTGTTCCGGGCGACGAGTCCCGAGACCTCCTTTGAGCTGCGGGCCGTGAGCAGCGAAGGGCCGCTTATCGATTCGGTCAAGATTTGGGAGGTGCCCGAGGCTCCGGATAAGCATTACCTCCCTGAAGAGTCGTTGGAGCCGATCATTGGTGAGCGGGCACTCGGCGACTGGGAGCTCGAGGTGTGGGACACACGTGCCGGTCCGGAAGGGGAATCGGGGACATTGCTCGATTGGAAGCTCGAGCTTGATTTTGCGAGGCCAACGATCGAGGCAACTCACCTGACCAACGGCGTGCCTGTCCACGGCACGGTCACCGGCAACGAGACCGAGTTTTTTGCGGTCGATGTCCCACGCTCGGCGACCGCCGCCACGAACATCCTTGCCGGCACGGGTGACCTGGTATTGCTTGGGGACCGGAGTGGCTTACCTGTCGGCGATCGGAACAAGGACGATTATTTTGTTGATCGCCTTGGCCCGAATCAAGGTGAATTCCTGCTTTTGACGACAAACCGACCCACTGCGGCCCCGTTGCGACCGGGACGGCGGTATTTCCTAGGGGTTCAAAACTTCAATCCCGCCGAGACAAACTCGTTCACACTTCAGGTCAACTTCGACCAGGTGGACCAGTTTGATGATTCGGATATTCCTCGCTTGGAAGACGGGGTGGCGCGCACGAACAGCATCCCGTCCGGTCCCGGTCTGCAGTTCTACCGATTCTCGGTCTCGACCAATGCGGTCGAAACGCTGTTTGAGCTGATACCTGAGAATGGGAATGTCGACCTGTTCGTTCGGAAGAAGCGCCCGGTCGTCAATCCGTTGCCGACGAGCGATGTATTCGATTTCCGAAGTATCCGGACCGGCACGGAACCGGATACGGTCACGGTGCAGCTTGACTCTCAGCCTGAGGGGCTCAGTCCGGGTACCTGGTACCTGGCGGTGCGGAATGTCGACAATGTACCGGTCGATTATCGGATCCGAGCGACAGAGACGGTTGTGGACGTCCGATCGATGCCGTTTGGGACCCCGGTAACCCGGACCAACGACACGCCGCAAGGCTTCGATTATTTCGCATTCAATGTCCCGGGGGGCGGGATTCAAGCGACATTCGAATCATTCAATGCCGACGGGAATATCGATTTGGTCCTCAAGCGCGGCTTACCGTTGCCGTCCGTCAATAACTTCGATTACGTGAGCAACAATCCGGGGACCAACGACGAAGAGATTGTCGTGACCAACACATCGGAACCGGTCGCATTGGAGCCCGGGCTCTGGTATCTGGGGGCCTTTAACAACGAAGATGGTCCGGTAACCTATACGACCCGGGCCACGGTTGAGGTGCCAACCATTCTGACATTGACCAACGGGGTGACGCGAGCCGATCGGGTCAACGACACCAATCAAGTCGATTACTACGAATTTGAAGTCTCGCCGGCGGCGGAACGCGCGGTCTTTGAGACGTTCGATGCGGATGGGAATGTTGATTTGCTCTTGCGTCGCGGGTTCCCTTTGCCCACTGAGCTCAATTTCCATTTTGCCAGCACCAACGCCATGGCGACCGACGAGACGATCGTTGTCAGGACCAATTCCTTGCCGGTGTCGCTACGTCCGGGAGACTGGTTCGTAAGCGTCATCAATCAGGAGACGAATCCGGTCAATTATTCCATTCGAGCCGAGGAATTCGCCCCAACGATTCACACGCTCACGAACGGGGTCCCGTTCACGAATCGCATTGCCGGCGATCAGCTATCCGATTTTTATCGATTTAACGTCTCCACCAACGCAACGGAGGCGACGTTTGAGACCTTGGACACCGACGGGGATGTCGACCTATTCTTAAGGAAAGGCCTTCCGCTGGCGACCTCGAAAAACTTCGATTATGCCAGCACCAACTCGATGCAGACGAACGAGACGATCGTCGTGACCACCAATTCCACGCCGGTCGCCTTGAAGCCGGGCGATTGGTTCCTGAGCGTTTTCAGTCAAGAAGAGGCCGACATCAACTACACGGTTCAAGCATCGGAGCGATTTGGCCCACCTTCCGGCACCAACATTATCACTCCTCAAATCATGGTCACGACGAACGAGGTCTGCCTCGAGTGGAGCTCGTCGCCAGACACACGCTACGTCGTTCAAGGAAAGAAGGATGTGAGCGCTTCCCAATGGACTAACATTTCCAATGAAATTGTCGCCACGAATAGTGTGACCCGCTTTTGTCTGGATCAACCAACCGATTTCCAGTTTTTCCAAATTGCGGAGTTGGGAGGCAAGCAGCCACCGACTCAAGCGCCGAAGGAATTCGTGAATGCCCAAATCAGTCTCACGTCAACGAATCTTTGCGTGCAGTGGGACTCGAAAGTGGGAACGAACTACGTGGTCCAAGCCAAAAAAGAGGCCGTTGAAGGCGAATGGGAAGCGATTTCGCAAACAATTACCGCCAGTAAAGGCACAAGCGAGTTCTGCATCGAGCTACCGACCGATTTCCGGTTTTTCCGCGTGGCGGTGCTGGGAGCAACTGAACCGTCACCGCCTTCGGAGCCGGTCGAGTTTATTGACCCGAGGATTGGGTTGACCTCGACCAATCTCTGTTTGGAGTGGAGCTCACAGGTTGGTACGAATTACGTGGTGCAGGCGCGCAAATCGGTCGACCAAGGTTCGTGGGAGGCGATCTCGTCGACGATCACCGCAAGTGAGACGACAAGCGAATTCTGTATTGAGCTCCCTGCCGAATACCGGTTTTTCCGTATTGGTGTATTAGGGGCCGGCGAGCCCCCATCAGAGTCGCCCGAATTTGTGAAACCGACTGTCAAGGTGGGCCAGGAGGATATTTGCCTGACGTGGAAGTCTCAAGTCGGTACCAAATACCGTGTGGAGGCGAAGCGGGACGTTGCGGGATCCGCCTGGGAAGCTGTCTCTTCCGAAATCACGGCGAGTGAAACGTCAACGGAGTTCTGCATCGGGGTGCCGACCGAGTATCGGTTTTTCCGGGTCGCTGTCGTCAGCAAAGGCAATGGCTCAAGCGATGAAATGTCACCGGAGGAAGTGCGAGATCAGACTGAGTTCACGCAATCGTTATTGACCTCCGATGGGTTTGAGCTTTCGTGGCAGGCGCCACCGAATCAAAGCTTCCAGGTCCAGTATACAACGAATTTACCGGGCGGCTGGCAAGATGTCGGAGATCCGGTCAGTTCCACCAACGAGACCTATTCATTCACCGATGAAGCCGCGAGCGAGACCAAGAGCCGCCGCTATTATCGCTTGATCATCAATCCTTGATCCGGCACACTCCAACTCAGCGCGCGACGGAGCGGGGTATGAAGGAAGTGACGATTTATTCGGACGGGGCTTGCCGGGGAAACCCAGGACCGGGAGGGTGGGGGGCTGTATTGTTGTATCGCCATCATCGGCGCGAGATTAACGGAAGCGAAAAGGCGACCACGAATAATCGCATGGAGCTCCAAGGCGCAATAGGAGCGCTCGAAATGCTCAAAGAGCCATGTCGGGTCAACTTCATGACCGACTCGGAGTATGTCAAAAACGGCATTTCCAAATGGCTTCCAGCTTGGGAGGCACGCGGCTGGCAGACACGGTCAAAGGAGCCGGTTAAGAACGTTGACTTGTGGAAACGGCTTGCCGCACTGACCCGAGAGCATGAGATCCGTTGGCAATGGGTGCGTGGGCACTCGGGGAATCCGGAAAATGAGCGCTGCGATGCCTTGGCCAACCAGGCGATCGATCGACTCCGGAAAGAGTGCGCTCCGCACCAATTGAAAAACTCCCTGCAAGGCTTTCAAGCCACCCGGGCTTGAAAGGCAAAGCCTTTGAGATACTCCGTCTCGGGAATGTTCAAAACCACCGGATGGTCGAGCGACTGATTGTAAGTGGCAACGCGTGTCAATGCCTTTCCGGCGTCAACTGCGGCTTCGAGGATGACTTGTTGGAAGGTGGGTGCGTCGACATGGTGAGAGCAGCAGAACGTGGCCAGGATCCCTCCCGGTCGCAGAAGCTTCAGGGCTCGAAGATTAATCTCCTTGTAGCCGCGAAGCGCTTCCGGGACAGCGCGGCGGCTGCGTGTGAAGGAAGGGGGGTCGAGGATGATGAGATCGTAGTCGGATTCACCGCTTGGATCGTCATGGTGGGCTTTATCTCGCTTGCGGAGCCAGTCGAAGACATTCGCCGCCTCCCATGAACAGTGATCGGCCACTCCGTTGACCTCGGCGTTTCGACGCGCCGCCTCAATCGCAGCGCTGCTTTGATCAATCCCATGCACCGAGTGCGCTCCCGCCTTGGCGGCGTGGGTAGCGAATCCACCGAAACAAGTGAATGTGTCTAATACCCGGGCTCGAGGCCCAAATTCAGCCACGCGGGAGTAGTTCTCCTGCTGATCAAGGTAGAGCCCTGTTTTCTGCCCTTGGAAAGGATCGACCAGGAATTCAATGCCGTTAAGCTTGACTGACACAGGCCCGTCCAATTGACCGGAAAGCAGACCGGACTGCCTCGGTAAGCCCTCCAGATCACGTGCCGTAAAATCGTTGCGCTCAACAATCGCTCGCGGAGCAAACATCCGCTGAAGGACATCGACAATGAGCGATTTTCGCCGATCCATTCCAAGCGAGGCGGTTTGCAGGACCAGGACATCTTCATACTTATCGACAATCAAGCCGCTGAGGAAATCCGCCTCGGCGTTAACGACCCGGAACGAGCCGGCCTGAGACAACCATCGTTTGCGATAGGCCGCCGCCTCGCGGATTCGGCTTTCAAAAAAGCTTTGGTTGAGCTTGAAACGTGTTTTCCCAAGCATCCGGACACGGATCTTGGAGCGCGAATGGTAGAGCCCGACACCGAGGAAACGGCGACGGTGGTCCTTGACCTGAACAAGATCGCCGTCATTGACGCTCCCGGTCACCCGTGAGACCGCCCGCGGATAGACCCAGGGATGGCCCGATTCCACACGTCCCGCCTCACCGGAACGTAGAATGAGACTTGATAATGCTGACTCCATAAACAATTTGATTTCCCGACAACTTCGGCGCGCCCGTTATTCTTCCTTACTCGTCTTCGCGCACGGAGGCGAGGTGCGGAGGATCCGGGACACCGCGCTCGCCGACTCTAACAAGTGATACGAATGGGCATGGTTCAAGGAAATGGCATACTCGTCCAAATGGCACAATGATTCCTTTCCTCACGCTAACACTCGGCCTTCATTCTCCTCGACCGGCTGCGCGCTTTGTTTTAAGCTCGCCGAAGGCAAAGTCGAAACAGCTCGAACAAGGGCATACAACCTAACGGGTCATGAGAGAAATTAAAAGGCCTTCGAATTAAACGAGGTCACTGGCTGAATGAGTAGTGCAAATCAGATCGGGATGGGAACCTTCACTCTCCTCTTGCTGTTGGGAGCACATTACCCTCTGCATGGGAAGCTTGACCTCGTGGTCGGGGATGCCACTGGCGAACCAGGCCAAACCGTAACGGTTCCGGTTAAGCTCACCGCAGAAGGCATGCACGTAGCGGGCATGCAATTCGAGCTTGCTTTCGAGATGGATTCACTGACAATCGAAGAAATGTCTCCGGGCTCGGCGTTGGCGGATCACCGGTTGTTTTGGAACGAGGTGAGCCCCGGGACGCTTCGCGCACTGATCTTTTCTCAAACCCATTCCTCGCTGGATAATGGGGAGATCGCCAAGGTCAACGTCACGATCTCCGGGGGCTTGGAAGGCGGCGAAAGCGCGCTGGATCTCAAAAACATTGAGCTGGTCAATGAGAAGGCAGAGACAATCGAGCCGGGCGAGGTGGACGGCGGTCATGTCGTCATTGTCTCGCCTCCGACCATTACCCCGATCCCGGACCAGAACACGGAAATGAATGTCCCGACGGCAACAATTCCCTTCACAATCGCTGACAAGCAATCGTCCGTGGATGAGCTGAACCTGACCAAGGCTTCATCGGACATGGGTCTTGTGCCGGAGGCCAATATCGCGATCCAGGGAAGCGGT
>JAHEOI010000127.1 GCA_018610125.1 Verrucomicrobiota bacterium | reverse complement strand
CGGTGCCGCCCCAGGAGAATGGAGCACCCCGGGTTTCGAGTCCGTGCACCGGGAGTATGAGCGCGCCGAATCCCTTCTTAAAAATCGCAACGCGTTCACCGACGGCCTTTCTCTCATCTCCGGTCAAAACGGTAACCCCGTAGGACCGGTTTCAGCCCAGGCCCTCAAAGCGTTTCTCGATGAGCTCGGGATTTCCGAGGTGCCGCCGAAAATAAGCGACACCCACCTTCGCGACCGGCGGGACCATTTTGATGCCACGGCCCGACAAAGGCGGCAGGTGAAAGAGCTCGAAGCCTATACCCAGCGGCTTTGGCGCGAGTCCGAATCAGCGCGGGCCGATTTCTGGAAACAAGCCCGCGACGCCGATCCGGAAGAATGGCGGGAGCAGTCCGAATCGTTTAAAGAATCCCTTTGGGAGGATGTCCTCGGCCGACTCCCCGATCCTGATCGCCCGCCGAGGCCCCGTACGCGTCAGCTAAAAGAAACCGAGAAATGGACGCTTTATGAGGTCAAGCTCGACGTGTGGGAGAATGTCTTTGCTTGGGGTTATCTACTCGTCCCGAAGGGATTGGAACCGGGTGAGCGCCGGCCTGTCGTCGTATGCCAGCATGGCTTGGAAGGCCTGCCGGAAGATGTGGTGGCACGCGATCCCGATCACGATGCTTATCACTACTACAAAGGCTTTGCGGCCGAATTGGCCGATCGCGGCTTCATCACTTACGCCCCCCACAATCCCTACCGGGGTGGTGACCGCTTCCGCAGCTTACAGCGCAAAGCCAATCCCCTCGGCAAATCACTCTTTTCAGTGATCATCGGCCAGCACCAACAGACCTTGAATTGGCTTGAGTCGTTGCCATTTGTCGACGCCGATCGTATCGGCTTTTACGGCCTCTCATACGGCGGCAAAACGGCGATGCGCGTGCCGGCTCTCCTTGACCGGTATGCCCTCTCCATCTGCTCGGCCGACTTCAACGAGTGGATTTGGAAGAATGTCACGGTCAATTCGCATTATAGCTACATGTTTACCGGTGAGTATGAAATGCCCGAATTCAATCTCGGGCACACATTCAACTACGCTGAAATGGCTGCGTTGATTGCGCCGCGTCCCTTCATGGTAGAACGAGGTCACCGCGACGGTGTGGCCCCTGACAAATGGGTTGCTTATGAATACGCGAAGGTTCGGCGCTTCTACACGCAGCTTGGCCTTCCGGACCGCACCAGGATCGAATTCTTCGACGGACCTCACACGATCCACGGTGAAGGGACCTTCGAATTCCTCCATCGGCACCTCGATTGGCCGCACCGGTAGGGTCATCTTAACCTTCTCCCCTTTGCCTGCATTTCCGGAGGGTCTACCTCATTTCGTCGGTTTGGGTACCTTGGAGCAGTCGGTGCCGCTTGGCGCCATCCGGAACCCATGCAGGCATTGAAGGGGAGAAGGGACTGGCCAGTCACCGGACCAGTGGCGGTGGTGTGAGCTTCCTCTCCACCAAAATATTTGAGGTTGACTGGGACCGAGGTTTCAGCTAACGAAACCTTATGATCACGCGATTCCGAGCAGCTCCTCTCTATGGTCTTTTTATTGTCCTGGCCTTCGCAGGTTTGTCCGGTCCCAAAGTCGCTGCGGCGGCGGAGCTTCCCATCGTCAAGCAAGTGCCATGGCAGCCATTTACCGCTCAAGTGAAACGCTTGATCGAAACAACCGACTACCTTGGCACGCCGCTAAGCGACCCCGATAAGAAAGCCCTACGCGAGGCGTTTGAGGAGAATGACAAAGCAAAATCGATCCGAGAGATTCAATCCATTCTCGATCCCTATTGCCTGGTCGGGGTGCAAATTTCCCCGGAATCCCGGGTAAAGGTTAAGCGGGGACCGGCATCGCCCAATCTGGTGGAGCAAGGATGGCGACAATTCCTCGTAAAGGTCCACAACAAAGCCGGCGTCACTGCCGGATTGGACGCCACCAGCCCAAATGCCGGATCGCTGGCCGGCTCTCCAGCCGAATCGGTCGCCAATCGCTGGCTTGGCCTTCAAATGTTTAAGGATCAACCCTTGAAGCGGCATTTGAGCGGTCTACGACTGCAATATCGAATCATCCAGCTTTACAGCCGCGACGCCGGCAAGCGCGAAGCAGAACTGCGCTTCGATGTGGGTCAAGGCACTCAAGACCTCGGTTTTCGGAGCCAAGTCGATATCCTTTTCAATTGCCTTCCGGCCAATGAGATCACACTGCGCGTGCTTGACGCGGATGGCAATCCGACCACCGCAGCCTTTCAGATTCGCGATCAGCAAGGTCGTGTTTACCCTTCCCAAGCAAAACGCCTCGAGCCTGATTTTGCCTTTCATCCGCAGATTTACCGGGCCGACGGCGAAACAATCAAGTTACCGGATGGCACCTACAACGTGCGGGTTCGACGCGGGCCGGAATCGATCCCTGAAACAAGAAGCCTCCATGTCAATGGCAAGGATAAATCCGTCCGTTTCCAGATCGAGCGCTGGATCGACCCGGCAGATCGGGGATGGTGGTCGGGCGATCACCACATTCACGCAGCCGGCTGCGCCCATTATCGCGAGCCGACCAAGGGGGTACGCCCACCTGCCATGGCACGTCATTGCCGTGGCGAAGACTTAAAGATTGGTGCCAATCTCACTTGGGGACCTTGCTTCGATTTCCAAAAGCAATTCTTCACGGGCTCGGTTCATCCGATCTCGAAATCCCCATTCTTACTCCGTTACGACATTGAGGTTTCCGGATTCGGCTCCCACCGATCCGGGCATTTATGCCTGCTTCGGCTCAAGAAGCAGATTTACCCGGGAGGCGACTCAAAGCATCACTGGCCGACACTTTGCCTTAACACCTTGAAGTGGGCGAAGCGGCAGGGGGCCCTTGCCGGACCGGCCCATTCCGGATGGGGCCTTGAAGTCGAGACAGACAAGCTCCCGAATTACGTCATCCCGCCCTACAACGGCATTGGTGCGAACGAATACATCGTCGATGTCACGCACAAGGTCGAAGGCCCGAATGGGAAGCAAGTACCCGCGGTCGATTTCATGTCGCTCGTCGACACTCCCTATGTCTGGGAATTGAATATGTGGTACCATACCCTCAATGTCGGATTCCGCACTCGCGTCAGCGGCGAGACCGATTTTCCCTGTATTTACGGAGAGCGGGTGGGGCTCGGTCGCTCCTATGTCAAGCTCAATCAAGAGCTAACCTACAAAGCCTGGTGCGAAGG
>JAHEOI010000126.1 GCA_018610125.1 Verrucomicrobiota bacterium | reverse complement strand
CACAACGGCGCCCCCGGGACGGCGTATGGGCCACGCCGGCGCGATCATCAGTAGCGGTCAAGGGACAGCGGAGGCAAAAATCGATGCATTCCACAAAGCCGGCGTTGCCGTCGCCGAGACCCCTGCCGTAATGGCTGAAACCTTGCTGAAAAGGATGTGAGGAACCTCACTGAAATGACTCGATAATGGTCGGTCCCGATCGGTCCAGGTTGGGCTCCTCGGGACTGAGGTTCGTCAGCCAGCCGGCACCAAGCGATTTGTAAGTCTTCAGGCCATTGGTCCCCAATAGATCGGCAATCGAGCGCTCCGTCTCCGCCCGGATTTCATTCAAGGCCTCTTCGCGCCGTTCCGCCGAAATCAGCCGATTGGTCCTTAAGGAAGCGACCTGGTTCTCGGCGATTTGCTTCATCTCATAAACCTCGGTGGCCACCTTCTTTTCAAGGCCTTGTCGATCGGCAATCTTGGCGAGCACTTGATAGGCCTCATCCTGAGCGCGACGATATTCGCCGTACCGGTCCTCGCCCAGCAGCGATCCGATTGCTTTATCGATCTTCGCTCTGGCCTCTTTCCAAGCCTTTCGCTCGTCGCTGTCGGTCGGTGGAAGCCAGCCATGCTCCTTTTGAAAATCACGGTGCATTCGAACGAGCTGCGTAAACTCCTCCTTCGTCGGTTGGAAACCGATGAGCTCCCGCCGCAGACGCGTCGCTGTCTCGGAAAGTCGGAGATCGTAAGCCTGCTTCTCTTCAGGCGTCAGCACCTTTTTCAGAGCAGCCTCTTTCTCAGCCCGCAAGGCCTCCAATGTGCGGCGATCTTGTCTATCAAGGGGACCATATCGAGGGACCGCTTTTGCCTCCCGAAGCGCAAATGCCTCCTCTATCTCCATTACTCGGATTCGCTTGTCGCTAGACAAAAAGCCGAGCACGCGCCTGTAGCTGCCGAGCCCTCCGAGACCGACCACCCAGTCCGGCCCGATCGGATACGGCTCGTCAAAGAGTCGACGCCACAACCTCCGCTTTTTGGCCAAAAGCGCTCGCTCTTTCTCGACTAATTCGTTGTCGATCAGCGACGCAATCGGACCGCCTGTCTTCCAAAATTGGAATTGGTTGGTCCTTCTCTGATAGAGCTCCCGACGTTGCGTGGCGAATCGGCGACGAATCCGCCCGGCAATAATGTCTCGGATGGTCGCTTCAGGACAGCCGATCGTTCGCAGGTTGCCGATATACTCACGAAGATCTTTGGCTCGGATCGTTTCCCAATCCAGCGACAAGGAGGCATTCTGTGCCGTACCACTTACAAAATTCGTGACTACGTTCGTCACGACCGTGGCGCCACCGCTCCCCAACCCGCCTTCCCCATCAGCGCTTCCTTGGCCAAGACTCAAATAACCGAGATAGCCAAGCAGCGCGATATTCGCGCCCACCGAAAGAATGATCAGGTATCGGGATTTCACAGCCAGGCTCCGAGTCCCAACGTTCAATTAACGAAGGAACGCTTCATGCAAGCCGCCATCCACAGGGACAATTTGGCCGGTCGTTTTGCTTAGTCGCCGGCTCGCCAACAGGAAGAATGCCTCAGCCTGATCCTCCGGAGTAATCGGACTCTTGGTCAAGGTTCGCTCGGCATAAAACTGCGCCAATTTTTCTCGGAGATCCTCGTCGGATTCGCTATCGTTGAATGGGATCTGATACTTCGTCAGGCTGGCAACCACCCGTTCGCGCGGGAACATGCGACTTCCCTTCACGACGGTGGCCGGCGCTACACCATTGACGCGAACCAACGGGGAGAGCTCCATAGCGAGCTCCCGAACGAGGTGGTTCGCCGCGGCTTTCGAGGTATCGTAAGCCAAAGATCCCTTCTTCGGGACAACCGCATTGGCACTCGTGGCGAGAATCAGGTTCCCCGAAAGGCCCTGCTCCCGCCAGATCTTGGCGGCCTCGTCGGCGACGATGTACCCCCCCATGACATTGATGTCATAGGTCTGACGCCATTTTTCATCCGGAATGTGACCGGTCGTGTCGGGCGGGTAGAAGAGGCCCGCGGTGATCACGATATTGTCGACACCCCCATACGCCAGCATCACCTCCTGCAGCATGGCCCGGACACTTTCACGATCGGTGATATCACAGCCAACTCCGGTAGCGGGTCCGCATCCGGAAATACCGCTGCCGGCCACACCGATGCCATGCCCGTATATATCGGTAATCTCACCCGCCGTCGCCTCAGCATCGCTCGCCCGGACATCGACGCACACAATCTGACTCCCTTCCTGGACAAGCCGGTGCGCAACTTCCCTTCCGATTCCGGAGCCGGCCCCGATGACCACGCTGATCTGGCGATCGAGCTCCTTCTCCGGCGGCATTCGACGTAGCTTGGCCTCCTCCAGTCGCCAATACTCGATATCAAAGGCCTCTTGTTGCGGCAGCGAGGTGTAGCGGTCGATCGTCTCGGCCCCGCGCATCACTTCCACCGCGCAATTGTAAAACTCGGCGGTCACACGAGACTCGCTCTTATTCTTACCCCAGGTGATCATTCCCAGTCCTGGGATGAGCACCACCGTGGGGTTCGGATTGCGCATTGGCGGCGAGTCGGGATGTTTGCACCGATTGTAATATTCGGCGTAATCCGCTCGGTATTTTTCCAAGGCAACCGTAAGCTGACTCTTAAGCTGATTCAAAAAGCTCTCTTCCCAATCCTCGCCGAATTCGGTCTCGGAGATCGGATCAAGGCTCAGGTAGAGCGGCTTGATCTTGGTGCGGAGAAAGTGATCCGGACACGAGGTCCCGAGCTCGGCAAGCCGCTCGGCATCGTTCGAGTTCACAAATCGCAGGATCTTATCATCGTCCTGAACCGTGCCAATAAGGCGCTTTTCCTGGCTGACTTGCCCACGGAGCCATGGCAAGAGCCGACTAAAAACGCGTTGACGGACCTCCTCGGGAAGGGACTTGTGCGCCTGCCCCCCAAACGCGGCGGCATCACCCCCTTTTGCCTCATATTTCTCTTCGATGTAGCGAGAGGCCTTTTCGATCAAGTCAAGCGAGGTATAGTAGCAATCGCGATCCTCTTTGGCCCAATTGATCAGCCCATGCTGGCCAAGCAGCACCCCTTTGGCGTTCGGATGCTCCTTGGCAATCCGCTGCATCTCAAGGCCGAGCTCAAATCCGGGTCGCAGCCATGGCGTGTAGACGATCTCCTCGCCGAAGACCTCTTTGGTTAACGCCTCGGCGTTGGTCGAGGCGGCGATCGAGATCACGGCATTCGGATGGGTGTGATCGACATGGTTGTAGGGGACAAACGAGTGGAGCGGCGTGTCGATCGAGCAGGCACGCGGGTTCAGGTTGAATGTGGCGTGGTTGTACATCGCCACCATGTCATCCTCGGCCTGCGTCTTGGGTCCCTTCTCAGAGTACGCGCTGTAGACCTTTTGCAGCGACAAAAGCTTGTCTTGGTACAATGAAGCGAAATTCTCCTTCTTGGATGTACGGAGGTCTCCGCCCGAACCTTTCACCCAAAGGACTTGAACGCTCTCCCTTGTCAACGGATCCGTCTCGGGCAGCTTTGACGAGGTATTCCCCCCGCCCGTGTTCGTAATCCGTTGATCCGAGCCGAGCTTGTTGGAACGGTATACCAACCGCTCGAGCGGCGTGAGTCCGCTTACTTCTTCATCCTTCCAGAGATCGTCAACGTATTGATAGCTCGTTTGCGTCATAAAAAATCGCCCGCTTACCAACTCGAGTTTCGTGCAAAGCCGTTTTGAACCCTTTGCTACTACCGCCTATAAGCTAAAAAGCAGTGCCTGGAAAAGACAAGCGGCAATTTTAGGAAGTAAAGGGGGGTTAGAGCTGACTATTGGAGTCCCCGTGCCCTCTTCGATCAGGCAGGCAAACGGGTCACTCGGTTCACGCCCGCCCGTCGTTCGACCGGATCCTTCGAAGCAGCGTAAAGCAACACGTTTGTATCTAGTGTGCTGATCGCGAAATAACCGGGCATCTTCTGATCACGGTCACCTTCCATATTACGAGCGACATCACGATAGCGGCAAGAGAAACTTTTGGCGCCCTCTCCCATACTTCGCAACGGGAGAAGGTTAGGTTGAGGCGCTCGAGGCTTACCGTAAAGCATTGAATGCGGCGAGAGACGCCCCGTCTCGGGCTCAGGCGTTTATGGCCATAGCGAGGGTCGAGCGCAAGCTCAAGCGTCCTCTCCAGGCAATCGACACTTACAAACGGATCGCGCCCCGTACTCGGAGACGGTTTTGCCCTAATGCCATTCGGAAATTCGGGAGAAATGGTTTTGAAGCGCCCTTTCAGGGCTTTGTTGTGTGTCGACGCCTGCCCACCTCCGGGTAGTGCCGGCGGTTGCCCGCCGACACCCCCACAGATCCGTACGAGCAGATTTCGAGCATACGGTTCCTCACGTTTGCGGATTCGCTAGCCAGGTCAAAAACCCGACTACCTGTGTTGGCCCTT
>JAHEOI010000125.1 GCA_018610125.1 Verrucomicrobiota bacterium | reverse complement strand
GTAGACCAGCGGCTGGTTAAACTGAAGCAGAAATCGAACAAACGGGCTTTTTCCACGCCGTGGTTGGAAGCGATTCCATCCGAACTGTCGGCGGCGCTGCTCCACTTCTTCGTTGGTCAGTCCCTTCTTGGCGTCGACCTCCAATGCCTCAAGGGCTTCCGTCGCCTCGAGCTGATGCCACTGCTTTCCCGATATCGTCTTCACTTCTTCTCCCGGTCCAAATTCCAGTCGGGTGGGAGGCGAGGCGCGAGCTCACACGAGCCACTCCTACCCCGTCGCCACAACATTTTTTCCTTTGGTTCAGACTATATTCCAGACAGAATAAAGAACAAATAGAAGTCATGGTAGAATCGTTGATCATCTCAGTCGTGGCCGGCGGATTATCCGGGGGGATCGTCTTTCTCCTGTCAAAGGTCACGTTGTCGTCCCGGCTGCGTCAGGAGATCGCTCAAGAATACAGTCGCAAGGTGGAAGACCATGTCGGTCGCCTCGAATCCGATTTGAACTACCTGATTGACAAGCATAAGTCCGAATTAACCCGGCAGGAGCAAATCCGGCATGAGCGCTGGCAGATCAAGCGAAAGGCATGCTTGCATGCGCTCAAGATCGTCGATGCCTATTACTCCAATCTCGATTGGGATGGCGAGGTTGAAAAGCAATTGCCGCCCAACATCGCGATTGCACGGGATTGCTACAATCAGCTCGCGTTGTCTTGCGACGGGCAAAAGGTCCTCGACACCTACAAGCGCTGCCTTGGATTTTACGGGCCGATCAAAGAGGAATTCCTTGTGGACCTGCGAAACGCGATTCGTGAAGAGCTCGGGTTTGAATCGCCTGCTGAAAGCGATCGCGAGCGGGTCTGGCTCAACCGCCTGGGTGAGGCGACCGCCACCAGCTATGCCGAGCTCAATGAGGTGACCCCCCCGGAAGAAAAGGACCAAGAGGAGCAGCAACATGAATGAACTATCGCTTGAGCAACGAATCGGCAGCCTGGAACAAGAGAGCCGAAGTCTTCGAAAGCAGAATCGCGGCTTAAGACTCGCCTTCCTGACACTGGTCCTCCTTGCAGCCGGGGGAATCATTTTCGCGTTGTTTGTCCAATTCGAAAGCAAGGAGCTCCGAACTCGGAACTTGCTGATCGTTGACGATCAAGGAAACGTGCGCGCCAGGCTCGGGCAAGGCAGCCTGTTTCAGTGGTTTCAAGGAGTCGGTCTCGTTATCTATAATGAATCGGGTGATCCCAGGCTAGCCTTGGCTCAAAGCCCGACCGGCCCCGGCTTGGGCTTCTACGATCGCAATGTCAACAAGCGAGTCTCGCTCTCCCAGGAATTCAAAAAGGTTCAGCTCAGTCTCTTTGATCGATCCAGCCGGCGGCGGATGAGCCTCGTTACTCGAGAAGACCTCTCCTACCTCGAGCTCCTCAATAAGAGCAATCAAGTTCAGTCGTTCGTGGCTCAGACCGAATCCGGTCCCATGTTTGAGCTCTATGACACGAATGGCACCGCACGGGCAACTCTGGGCCAGACCCCAGACGGCCCGCTGCTCGGTTTCTTTGACGGCGAGGGCGTGCCGATCTATCGGGTCCCGCAGCGCACCAACAATGCGGGCAAAGCCTCCGATTCCGGCGAGCATGAATAGCCAGTTCCGAGGATGAGGACGTCCGTATGGTCCTAGCGGGTGATATCGGCGGCACCAACGTCCGATTGGGCAGCTTTGACCCCGACCGCAGACCATTGCGCCCGTCGAACCTCAAGGTGTACCCAAGTCGCAAATTCCGCGGCCTTAGGGAAGTGATCGAGCGGTATCTCGAAGAATTTCGTTTGACCGTTGATGCCGCCTGCTTTGCGATTGCCGGCCCGGTGGTGCGGGGGCGAGTCAAAACCTCCAACCTGCCGTGGGAGATCGAGGCCGGCGAATTGGCACACCAATTGCACCTGCCGCAGGTGAAACTGATCAATGATCTTGAAGGGTGTGCCCACGGGTTAATGGAGCTAACTCCGAAGGACTTCGTCGAAATCAACCCCGGTGCCCCTCAACCAAACGGCAACGCTGCCATCATTGCCGCCGGGACCGGTCTCGGTGAAGCCGGGCTGTTCTTCGAAGGAGGGGAGCTTCACCCGTTTCCTTCCGAAGGAGGACACACCAATTTTGCCCCCGAAAACAAGCTGCAAGTCGATTTGCTCCTCTACTTGATGCAGGAATTTGGCTCAGTGAGCGTGGAACGAGTCCTATCCGGTCCCGGACTTTATAACCTCTATCGATTCCTGCGCGATACAAACCGCGGCGAAGAGCCATCGTGGCTGAAGCAAACGCTTCAGCACGAAGATCCGCCTTCCGTGATTGCCCAGGCAGGCCTCGAAGGCACTTCCGAGCTCTGCTGCCAGGCGCTCGATCTCTTTGCCGCAATCTATGGCGCCGAGGCAGGCAATCTGGCATTGACTGTGCTGGCAACACGCGGCGTCTATGTCGGAGGCGGCATCGCCCCGAAGATCATTCAAAAACTGCTTGAGCCGACATTCCTTGAGGCGTTCGTGGGAAATGGGCGAATGCAAGGCCTCCTTGAATCGATCCCGGTACGAGTGATCAAGGAAGACCAGGCCCCTTTGATCGGTGCCGCCCGAGTCGCAGCGCTCGGGATCCCCGCGTTCGGACGGGATCTCCGTTCCCGGATATGAGCGTCAGCGAGAGCTTCTGACGTACCAATCGTTGCAAACGTCCCTGCAGATTATTTTCCCTGCTTGACCTTCTCATACTGCAATTGAAATCGTCCGAGAAGGAAGCATAGTCATACTCGTATTGTCCCCGGATCGTCCCATTATCGTCGAAGCAGCCGGCGTTTCAATTCGCCGAAAACCGATGTATCTCGTAATTGGCATGCCGGTACTAACAATTTTCAGGGGAACGGCTTTTACGGTTGCGCGTTAGCGTCGAATTCGCCATATTGGAGATCGGAATGTTGACAGTTCACCAAACCCTGCAAGATGTACTCGGCTTTGATTCGTTTCGGAAAGGACAGGAGCCGGTAATCACGCGTCTTTTGGAGG
>JAHEOI010000124.1 GCA_018610125.1 Verrucomicrobiota bacterium | reverse complement strand
GACGGCAATGACCCCGGCTAAAAGGCCTGCCGCCCCGCCCAATGCTCCGCGGCGTTGGGCGGCATCGTTCGACAAAACACGCCATCCTTGGTTGTTTCCTAAAAAATCCATTAACTCCTTCGAGGATCCAAAAGTAGAATATAAAGGAGGTTGTTGGCAAAGCTCGGCTCTTGGGTCAATTCGAGATGCGAGCTCGGCATGAACTGAACACGCTCCCACCTGATTGGGGACTTCAGACGCGGACTCGCGCGCGGGGAAAGCCGCTCGTCCATTAAAGCGCTGCTGCGAAGCACCCGTCCGTCCCCGGGACCGGTTTTAATGGTTGCCAACGCCCCTGTTTGGGGATTTATCTCATAATTCGCCGGCGTTGACTCCGTGTCGCCGGCAAACAGATAAAGTTTGACGGATTCCGGCATGGTGCCTGGTCGGTCCATGGCCTCGGTGAATTGCCGAGCCCGAGCCAGGCATTTGCGCAGGTGGTCTTGGGCAGTTCGCCTTCGTTCATTGGCTCCTGCCGTCTCCGGCATCAAAGTCCGGAGCATCTCCGCTTGCCCGGGATCGGCCAATCCCCACCCAAAGCGCTTCCAGACTTTCGGGTTGAACAAATCGACAGCCGTCTCCTTATGTCCCCGATGCCGCCCTACCAAGACGCGTTTGTGGCGTTGACGAGGCAATAATTCGTAGATCGACGGCATCGTCGCCACCAGCGCCGGCGGATAATAGGGGAAGAAGGGGCCGATTTGCTTGCCCTCGACCAGCGCTTCCAAGGCTTTTAATGAGCCGGCGTTTGGCGGATTGATAAGAATGACGCGACCGAGCTCGTCGGCACCTTCCCAAGTCAGTTCCGGGGCTGAGCCATCGGGGGGTAACGGGCTGCCGCCGTAGCGCAAGTAATATCGAGCCAAAAGCCCACCCATTGAATGGGCCACAATGTCAAACTCGATCTCTCCCGGATCCTTGCCAAACCTCTCTTTCATCTCCCGACGCACAAATTGCCGTCTCTGCCGAATGAACCGATGCAGCCGCTCGGCGTTTTGAGATATTTCCCAGCGCCAATCATAGCCAAATTGAAAGCATGTGAAATGGCGACTCCCATAGTCGACTTCGCCCATCCAGCCGAGCGTTTGGTCTCGATACCCGCCGATCCCAAGCGTGCGCAAGATTGGAAAATAGATCTGCAAATCAAGTGGCAGTCCGAAAGGGGCTACCTCCAAACGCTCCACTACCGACCCGGCACGAACTGAATCGTTGAGATCGGAGAGTGGAACCCCTTGCCCCATTGGTATTGCCATTCGTGTGGCTCCTTGGGGATTGGAAGGATCGGCTGCAGTCCGTTCAAATGGCCCCCAGATCGTGGTGCCATTCGCGGCCGATAGCTCGGTGCCGAGAATACCGGGGATAAAGATAACGGGGTTGCGCTCCGGCGAATAATGCTGGGCGGCGTCATTGTAGATACGCCCCAACTTGGGCGGGGACGAGCTCGAGGCGCATCCGCCCAGAAAGACCACGAAGCAAGCAATGATGACCGCTCGCACCCATTGGGAGGTCTTTTCATGCGTCATAACCATCAGGCTGTCAATTCATTCGAGCTGTGCCATTGTCCAGCAAAACTGGAAAAGGGGGCTTCCACACGCAAAATCGGTTTGTGTGAAATCAATCAGCCGCTGGTAATCCCGCTTTCCCGGTTTCGTAAGCTCAATCGAGTTTAACCGAGCATGCCTTGATTACCGGACGTAGCGACCACACCAGAGTCGCCCAAGTCAACAAACAAAAAAGAAGCACCCCGGCCATTTGGGTTAACGAGAGAGACAGCATCTGAGTGAGCACCAAAATCACCACGGCTCCCGTTCCGTGGCCGATCCGCCGTCCCATGGCTTCGAGCATACTACGCACTCGCGCCGCATCCACCCCCTTGACACATAATAGCGCCCGGTCCAGTCCGTGCCCGTATGCAGCTTGCTCCACGGACTTTTCGGTGATCCTTAACCCATAGATTGTTCCCAACGAGCCGTGAGCCAAGAATACGAGAGTGCCGATCGCCAACGCCACGGGCAAGGTCAGTAATGTTATTGCCAGTCCCATTCGACTGACAAAGGAACCGCTGCCCACGAGTAATAAGAGTAATGTTGCCGCATTGAGATACATGTAAAACCGGGCAAAAAGATCCGTTCGCCCTCCCTCGGAGGCGGTCTCAATGCTGATCATCCAAAAGAAGAGATAGACCAGCATCGTCTCAGCCAAGCCCCCTAAAACAAATAACATCCCCAGCTGCCGGAGCGCTTTAACCTGGATCGCCCGAAAAAGGAGGCAAAAGAATCCACCTCGAGGCTCGTTTTCGTTCCGCTCTTCCCCAGGACCCGAGTCTTTGGTCGAACACTCGGCCTTTGGCGCCTCATCCCGGATGCGTCTCTGCACCTTCAAGGCAATCGGCACGACCAGAAAAAGCAGGCCCGCCATCGGGATCATCAAGCTATCCCGAGCACTAACATAATCCAGTCCGTAGCGTCCCCTAAGCCATGAAACCAGCCCACTTGCCACCAGACAGCTCATCATGGCACCACCACCTATGGCTGCAGCACCAAGACTGAGCGCAGGCCCTCGGTCCTCGGTCCCATGTAATCGGTAAACGATGAGTTTGGTGTTGGGTCCCAGCAATGTGCCCGCCGTTCCCAGCCAGACGTAAAATACCAGATAGACGCCCGCTTCCTTCCATTCAATGTCCCCGCCGGCCGCCGAGATCGCCCCACCGTCGCCCAAGCTCCAGAGCCATAGGGCCAGAAAGCTTAATCCCAAGGGGATGAAGGTGACAAGTTGAAGCGGCACAAAGCCAAGTCGCCGTTGTAATTGGAGATAAATCGCAGAAAACGGCGTGGCAAGCAACACGATTGCCACCACCGCGATCGGCATAAACTCATAGCCCAGGTTGCAGGTAAGCGAGCAATCCCGCACAATCTTACCCAGCCCAAAGACAAGCCCTACCAAGAAAAAGGGAATCGCCCCTAGCGCAAACCGGCTCCGCTCCTCTTTAGTCCGCCGTTGACGAAGTGTGCTCACAAGGTGACCGGTCGCCCAACCCAATGGCAAGGTCTTCCATGGCAGCGTCCTTAATGGCGGCTTGCTTAAATGCCCATTCACCCTTCACGTGCTCTTGCTTGCATTCAGGGCAAAGGCTTTTCTCCCTTGTCCAAAATGGAGGCTCACCTCGGTCTGGGTCAACAGCAACGGCTCGGGCATTTGTCAGTTCACAAAATTGAAGCTGGTCCTTGCGGACCCACTTACCACAAAGTGAGCACCGGACATTCCTTAGATTATGCTTGATGCCGCAAATACCACTGTCGGAATTCGTCTTGGCCATAAACATTTTTTGCATTGCTCTGGTTCTCTCCAACGCTTACTCCAAGAATCGCTGCCCGAGCCTCCTGCCGTAACGCCCCGCTTCTCACATCCATTCAAAACGGCACGGAGACACCGAAATAAACAAATGCCTGGTTTACCCCGGGGTTGTCTTCATCAATACCGGCATTGGAAATATGAAGCCACCGAGCTCCGGTCATCAGTCGCATTTGTGGATGAACCTGATATGTCATCCCCAAGCCCGCCTGAG